>JASBRL010000033.1 GCA_030149475.1 Marinobacter sp. | reverse complement strand
AGTTCGTAGTCCTTGCCCGCCTGAGCCGCGGTCGCCGCCACCGGTCGCAGCCGCAAACGGTGGTCGGAACCGGCTTCACTGACCAGCCACAGGGGATCCTTGACGTCCGGCTGGACAATCGCCCCGGACAGCATGGGAACCTGGCCGGAACCGGGCTGTTGCAACAGCATCACTGCCATCACCAGAACCGCGGCCGAGGCGACCAGGCTCCAGCTGGGCCACAGCCAGCCCAGTCGTGACCGGGGCTCACGGGCGGCGGGCGCATCCGGCCACAGGCGATGCTGAATCGACGACCAGACCCGGGCCGGCGGCTGTTTTTCGGGAACTGTCTCAGCCAGGGCACTGAGCCTGTCCTCCCAGAACCAGACTTCCTGGCGCACCCGGTATGATTCCATCATCCAGCCCTCGAAGCGCTTTCGCGCCGGCCCGCGCAACGAGCCCAGGACGTACTCCGAAGCCAGGCTTTCAATGCGTTCAGGGGTTTTTTTCATCGCTCAAGACACCTCTTCAATGCCAGCAAACCACGCCTGATCCAGCTTTTGACCGTACCAATGGGCGTACTCAGGGCAGAGGACAACTCCTCATGGGTAAAACCCCGGTAGTAGGACAGCAGAATACTGTCCCGCTGGGACTCGCTGAGTTCCTCCAGACATCCGGTAAGGGCCTCGGAACCGTCCATTTTCATGGACTCCTCCAGGGGACTGGACCGTTCATCCTCCAACTGCTCCAGGGCACTTTCGCCGGCGCTTCGCCGCACCTTGCGGGCGCGCATCAGATCCAGCGTGCGATAGCGGGCAATGGTCATCATCCAGGTCACCGGCGAGCCGCGTTCGCTGTGGTACTCACTGGCGTGATGCCAGATCCGGATAAACGCATCCTGCAGCGCTTCCTCCGCCAGTTCCTGCTGCCCGGCCAACCGTTGGCAGAGTCCGAACATCCGCGCTGACATCTGCTGGTACAGATGCTGGAACGCTGTTCGGTCCTGATTGGCAACCCGGCCCAGCAAACGCATCAGATCGTCCTGTGGTGCCTCGTCCATCATCGAAACTGTCCTCGTCATTGTCCGCCTTCTGCCAGCATCCGCGGGCCTGTGTCATCAGATCACAGTCATCAGATCACAGGTTGACCCTCGCCACTGATACGCCTCATGGGTGCCCACAGATGCAGTTGCGGAATGTGCCTATTTTTTTTCAGCTCCGGTGCATCTTTCACTTTTGCCGGGCCGTAACCCTGGTTGCACCATAACCAATACAAGAGGATCAAGGAATGAATATATTCGCGAAACGCTCCGGCCTCGCAATCGCCATGGCCGGTACTGTGCTGGCCGCTGGCCAGGCCCATGCATCGAGCCACCGTGAGGCGCCGTTCATTACCGAAACACCCAAGGTAGACGGCACCGACTTCTACATGTTCCGCAGTTATGAGAGCGGGCGGGAGGGTACCGTTACCTTCATCGCCAACTATCTGCCCCTGCAGGACGCCTACGGCGGCCCCAACTACTTCGACATGGACTCGGACGCGATCTACGAGATTCACGTCGACAACACCGGTGACGCCGTTGAAGACCTGACCTTCCAGTTCAAATTTACTGACAAGCCGAACGATATCCAGCTTGATGTCGGGCCGTCCGGCAACACTAAAAAAGTCTCCGTACCGCTGAAAAATATCGGTGATGCGACCAACGCCGCCAACGTCCAGTTCAGTCAGGACTATACTGTGGCGGTGATTAGCGGCGATCGCCGGACCGGCACCAAACAGATGGCGACCAACGCCACCACCGGCACCGGTACCTTCAGCAAACCGCTGGACAACATCGGTGGCAAATCCTTTGCCAATTACGCCGGTTACGCCGATGGCTACATCTACAACATTGCCATTCCGGGTTGTGGCACCAATGGCCGGGTGTTCGTGGGTCAGCGTCGGGAGGCGTTCGCGGTGAATCTCGGTGAGATCTTTGACCTGGTCAATACCAACCCGCTGGGTGCCCGTAATGGTGAAGGCGCCGGCGACCTGGTCAACAAGAACGTCACCTCCTTCGCGCTGGAAGTGCCGAC
>JASBRL010000016.1 GCA_030149475.1 Marinobacter sp. | reverse complement strand
AAGTCTATTGGCAATTCTGGCTCTCCCTGAAAGCCGGAATCAAGGCGAGGCTTCGCAGGAAGGCTGGTTGCCTTTCAAGAAGGCTCAACGCGGAGTCCGGCTTTCAGGGAGAGCCCCTGTGGGCAAGCGTTGGGAGGCTCATTGGCCGCGTTACGACTCTTGGCAAGGACGTCGGCCATTACCGGCGAGTCGCGCCTTGCCACTGAGCCTCTCAACACTTGCAGAATCGTCAATAGACTTGATCAGAGGTTCCATAGGTAATGCCGCTGCCTTGCAGGCAAAGCTGTCGCACCGCCTCACCGTGGCTGGCCCGGATCGTCGGTCCGGTCCATCGTTGGGCAGATTGAGCACTTTGTGTGGTCGGCCACTTGCTCTGTCTAAGTAGGCTTGAACTCCAGTTCGCCGGTCGCAGGCATGGCACTCGCCGGCCCGACGACCAGTAAACCGGCCTCCTTCATCGGGATGGCCAGCACTTCCAGTTGGTTTTCGCGAGCACGGTAATTGCCCATTGTGGCCATCGCCTGTCGCACGTCCGGATTTCTGAACAGCACCTGCTCCGAAACTTGATACTGAATCACCAGGCTCTTGCCCCGACGCATGGCGAAGGCCCTGGCGGGTTCACCACCCACCGTGGTGCGCCAGGTCGCAAGCAGACGACCACCTGCCAATCTGGCGGGAGGTGACACCTCAGCGCTGTTCGCCAGCGCTGGCAGGTCCGCGAGAGCCATCTTTTGATAGTCTGACAATACATCATTCACCATCGGGATGTGGTTGTGCCCCACGACCCCCGCATCGGGCCACACCAGTATCCCGGCGAACACCAGTGCCACTGCCCATCCTCCGGCACCGATCACCGCAGGACGGTACAGGCTGGTCAGCCATAGCTTGAATTTGAACCTTGATTTCGTGGGCGTCTGATCAGGATAATCAGGCGCATCTGCAAGCGCGCTATCCAGTCGCCTATGCAACTCCAATGGCATGTGGGGTGTCGGCACATCATGGAAACGCCGGCCCGTCACCCGCTGACGGGACACATCCATGCGGCAGGCTTCACAGCCGGCCAGGTGCGCCTCGACCAGGGCCGTGTAGTAGTCATCCAGTTCGCCATCGACGTAACCCGCCAGCCAGTCCTGTAGTTCGAGATGAAGTTCCGTGAAGCGCCCGGCCTCTGTTTCGTCGAAATCACTCATGTGGATTTACTGGTGTGTATAGAGGTTGCGCCCCGTCCATCCCCTGACTCCGACCTGATAAGCCGGGCGGACAACAGCCGCCGTCCTCGTGATAACCGGCTCATAACGGTGCCCGGTGCAACGTCCAGAACATGCCCCACCTCCTGATAACTCAGCCCCTCAATATCCCGTAGTAAAATAACCTGACGAAAATTATCCGGTAGCGCTTGTACCGCGTTCATGATCTGCTCATCGCTTTGCGTTTGCACAGCCTGCTCGAAAGGGCCGGCGGACGTACATGCCTGCTCCTGCAGAAAGGCGTCACCGGTCGTCAGCATCGGTGCCAGTCGGTCTCGCCGGGCGCTGCGCCGAATATCATCAGCCACTACCCGATTGAGGATCTTCAGGAGCCACGCGTACACCGCGACCTGGTCCGTAAGTTGGGCGAAGTCACGCCACGCCCTGAGCATGGCCTCCTGCGTCCAGTCCTCCGCTACCTCGCGCGACGGCGCCTGGCGTTGCGCTACACCAAACAGGCGGTCACGCCAGGGGCGAGTCAGGGCATCGAACTGTTGCTTACTTCGGGCTTTTCGCATCCTTGGTGCCTTTATCGAGTGCGCCTGCGGGAAATCGTGCGCTCAAGGGTTGCCGGGAACAGCGACCCAGAACGGAAATTTGCCATCAACAGGCACCTGGTGCACCACTTGCAGAGACTTCAGATCGATAATGGCGATCAGATTGTCTGCCGTCACGGATGTATAAAGGTAACGGCCGTCGGCGCTTGCGCGCACTCCATGGGGCCCGGTGCCGACTTCCAGGTTGGCAACAACGGTGAGGCTGTCAGCGTCAATCACCGTCACCCGGGAGGCAGAGATGGCCCCCGTTGCCACATACCGACTGTTCGGAATCACGTCGATGCCACCGTGGCCTGCGCCGACCTTGAATACCTTGAGAACCTTCTCACTGTCCAGATCAAGAACGCCCACATGCCCGATGAAATCGCGAATCCACAGGCGCCGCCCATCCTCGGAAATATCAATATTGTGCGGGCTATCAAGTCCCGGCGTGGGTATGGTGCGCTGTTTGCTGAGCTTCGTCATATTGACCACAGCTAACGCACCTTCGCCCTGCAAAGTAACGTATGCGAGACTGCCGTCCTTGCTGAAAATAAGATTGTGGGGCGTTTTCCCTACCGGGATTTTTTTGACCAGCGACAGTGACTTCATGTCGATGACGGCAACTATCCCCTGGGTAGGTGCCACCGCAAGGCCATAACGCCCATCCGGCGAGACTTTGACGCCCTGTGCCACCTCGCCGATTGCGATACTGGCCTGGATATCTCCGTTATCGGTGTCCATGATGTACACATTGCCGGTCTTGAACCCGGAAACGATCAGCCTTCTACCGTCCGGGCTCAAGGCATCGTAGTGGGCCCCTTTCACCCCCGGCCACGTCGACTTTGAAGGCAGACGTTCGACAACGCCGGATTTCTGGACTGCAGCGTAGACCGGTTGCGGCATGGCCTGATCAAGAGACACTGTGGCTGTTGCGCTGACAGCAGGTGCCTCCTGAGAGGCAGTCGGGCCTGAGCTTCGCCCCTGATTTCCCACCACAGCCTGACGCAACTGGTAGACCTGTTTTCCGGACAGATCCTTGCCAGAGACGGAGTCTATCTCGTCGGCTGTATAGGGTTGAAAGGCACGGGAGAGTCGCTCCCTGTTGCCAAATGCCGTTAGCACATAATTCAGGACATCCGCGATTTGCTGGTTACTGAGCGATCCACCCCATGCCGGCATATTGCCGTTGTAAGAGGTACCCTCGACCTCAATTGAACCCGTCAGGCCGTATTGCAGAACATGGGCGAGATAGTCTCTCCCGCCAATGCCTCCATTGGCATTGAAGAGGTCTGCCGTGTGTTCTTTCTGGGGCGGGAATGATCCGGGAATACCCTGTCCTTTTTGCTGATGGCACGCGGCACACTGCTGGCTGTAGACCTGTTTGCCCCGGCTAATACTGTCGTCTGCCGAATCCGCCAGGACACCACTGGCGCCGGAGAAAATACCGATTGAAAGCATGACCTTTGACATCAGCGACACACATTGGTTTGTCATTGTTTGAGTCCTTATTCATCTATCGAACCGTGAAGCATTCAGACAATGACGACTGGTACGGTCTCTTCCCAGCCTGCATGCCGGCCACACTTCACGACGTCACCAAGAAATATTTGCGGCTGCTTATCAGGGCGTCACCAGTATGCGATCTATTCCTTTTTTCTCCTGCTGTTTTATCAACCAGCCTCCTCTCGAACGAAAGGCGACTGCTGACCGTGTAAACGCTCAGTGATTCACTCGGACTCGGGCCGAATGATCCCCAATCGTTCGTTAACGACGTCCCGGATCTCGCGGTAGCGGTCGGGCTCATTGATCAGCGTCTCCAGGTTATCCTCAGGGAAAATTTCTTTCATTTTTTCGCGGGCACTCTCTTTCCTGAAAATAGACGGCAGCATTTGTTCAAGACAACGAAGCATCACTTCGGGCGACACCGACGCCCCAGGCGATGCGCCCAGTAACGTGCCGTAAGTTTTTTCTTTGGAAACCAGAATCTCCGTACCCATCTGCAAATCCCCGTCCTTGATGATCTGAACCCGCTGTCCGGCTTCGACCGGTTTCCAGTCGAACTTTTTGCTCATCCCCGGAGCAAAACTATCAAGTTCCGCAAGCATGCTCTTTTCACCTTTGAAGGTCTCAGAGACCAGGTATTTGACCAGTGCAAAGTGCTCAATGGCGACGCTCAACAACCCGGGAATGTCATGCAGACGCATGGAGCGCAGATAGTCCAGAAATCCCCTTCCCTTTTCCAGCACCGGTTTGAACGATGCGAATGGACCGAACAGCAAGTAGTGCTGGCCGTCGGCCACACGCAAATCCAGATGCGGAACGGACATGGGTGGTGCACCAACTTTTGCCCTGCCATAGGTTTTGGCGCGGTACCGGTTGGCCTGCTCCTCGCTGATGGGTGCTTGCAGGAATCGCCCGCCAACGGGAAACCCGGTGAACCGGTGTCGGAACGGCAAGTGGCTCTTTTTCAGGATCGGGAAAGCCCCGCCGCCCGCGCCGACGAACAGCACATCGGCCTTGTGACGAACCGCCTTGCCCTTGGTTTCCGTCTCGACAAGCCAGCTTCCCGATGGGCTTCGATGCACACGTTTTACCTGGGTTCCGTATTCGATTCTGACACCCAGGTCGTTTACAGCGTAGGCCACCATTTGCTCGGTCAACGTTCCGAAATTCAGATCCGTGCCGGTTTCAATGACGGTTGCCGCCATTTTTTCGTGGCGGGGCCTCGCCTCCATCAAATAAGGAATCCAGCTTTCTATCTCGTCAAAATCTTCCGAAAAACGCATGTGCTCAAAAAAATGATGCGCAGACATTTCCCTGTAGCGCAGCCGTAGCTCTTCTATAGCGGGCTCAGCCACAATGGTGCAGTGCCTGGTCTGGTTGAGGAAGGTCTTCGGGTCTTTAATCGCCCCTTTTTTGATCAGATAGGCCCAGAACTGTTTGGCAACGTTGAATTGGGCATGGATTTTCAGGGCCTTCTCGACCGAGATAACCTCTTCATCCACCGGGGTGTAGTTGAGTTCACAATTGGCCTCATGCCCTGTTCCGGCATTATTGAAAACCCAGGAGTTACTGGCTCCCGGCCTCTCCATCCGCTCCAGAATCGTGATATCTAACTCGGGTGCCAGCTCCTTTGCCAGGACAGCAAAGGTGGTGCCCATGATTCCTGCGCCTACAATGATAACGTTCATAGAGTCTTTCCGGTCGGGTTTCTGTAGCGTTGCACGTAGGCACGGCGATAACACAGGCGGTGCCAGCCGCCATGTTATCTGGTGACGAGTAAACGTACGCTGTTCTGTCTCTCCCGCCGCAGTTCTGTACCAGCGACTTCAGCGGGAGATTTCTCCGCAAGTCTGCCGTATCGTTACAGTTCTTTGCAACGTTGTTGATGGTTGCGACCATCTCTCTGCCAGGTAGCAGCGGTCTTTGCAAATAAAGGCGGCAGCCGGGATAACCCAAAAGACAGAAGGTGAACCGACTCCGGGCTGTTTGCCTGACAAGGCTGAGCAGCGCGCTATTTTAACGCCATGAGTAGCAGATCGGATTCGCCAGGACCTTAGGGGAAGCGGTCCCGGCGCTTTTTGTTTATCGAAAAGCCGTACCTCAGGCCGCTACGGACGCGTGTGGATCAATCACAAATTTCTTGGCGGCACCACCGTCAAAATCGGCGTAGCCTTTTGGCGCCTGGTCGAGGCTGATCAATTGCACGTTAACTGCCTGGGCGATGTTTATCCGTTCGAACAGGATAGCCTGCATAAGCTGACGGTGATACTTCATAACCGGACACTGGCCGGTATGGAAAGAGTGGGACTTGGCCCATCCAAGACCAAAACGCATGCTTAACGCCCCCTGTTTAGCAGCTGCCTCGGCAGCGCCCGGGTCTTCTGTTACATATAGACCAGGGATACCAATCTCGCCGCCTGCCCGGGTAACCTGCATGGCTGAGTTGAGTACCGTGGCCGGCTGTTCATGGTGGTGTTGATGGCCACAGGCGTGGGCTTCAAAGCCGACACAATCTACGAAGCAGTCAATTTCGGGCTCTCCGACAATCTGTTCGATAAGATCTGGTAACCCTGCGTCCTGTTTCAGATCGATGGTTTCACAACCAAAGCTGCGGGCCTGGGCGAGTCGTTCGTCGATCATGTCGCCAACGATAACGCAGGCTGCACCAAGTAAGCGTGCACTGGCGGCTGCGGCAAGGCCGACTGGCCCCGCACCGGCGATATAGACCGTGGAACCTGGCCCGACACCCGCCGTGACGCAACCGTGGAAGCCGGTTGGGAAAATATCGGATAACAGCGTAAGGTCGCTGATTTTTTCCATGGCCTGGTCCGGGTCGGGAAACTTGAGCAGGTTGAAGTCAGCGTAAGGAACCATGACGTACTCGGCCTGACCGCCAACCCAGCCGCCCATATCGACGTAGCCATAGGCGGCACCGGGACGGGCGGGGTTCACGTTCAGGCAAATGCCGGTCCTGCCTTCCTTGCAGTTTCGGCAGCGGCCGCAGGCAATGTTGAAGGGCACCGACACGATATCGCCGTTTTTAAGGAACTCAACGTCCCGGCCACACTCGATGATCTCACCAGTGATTTCATGGCCCAGCACCAGGCCCTGGGGCGCGGTAGTGCGTCCGCGCACCATATGCTGGTCAGAGCCACAGATGTTAGTGGTCAGAACTTTAAGAATCACACCGTGGTCGCATCGGCGCTTGCCGAGCGCGAGCTGGGGAAAGGCGATGGATTCGACCGAGACATGGCCGGGGCCCTGATAGACGACGCCACGGTTGGATGCGTTGCTGGTCATTGCGTTTTCCTTTTGTTATCCGACTTTTGTGGTGGAACTACCTCATCTACTTTAATTACCCGTCGGTCGGACACATGCCCGGAAACGACATATTCACTCCTCCATTGGACATGGGCGACCACAAAGGCGTTCGCCTTAGCGGGGGCCTGAACCAGATTCGGGCAGTAGTCAAGCCAGGGCTAATCGACGAGTCTCCGCGCTTAAACCCTTATAGAGGCTGACACACATCAGGATCAGGATAACTGTAAACGGCAGCCCGGCCGTGACCGCACCGGCCTGAAGGGCTTTCAGCGCCTGCGCACCGCCGCCAAAAAGAAGAGTTGCGGCGATAACACCTTCCAGAGTGGCCCAGAAAACCCGTTGGGCAACGGGTGCATCTTCCTTGCCGCCAGCGGTAATGCCGTCTATCACCAGCGAGCCGGAGTCGGACGAGGTGATGAAAAACATCAGCACGAGAACGATGGCCAGGAAAGACATCAGCGATGCCAGGGGCAGGTGTGCCAGCATCTGGAACATGGCCAACGGGACTTCGGTAAGGCCGTTGCTCAGTTCGCCGACATTGGCCTGAATCTGGTCAAGGGCGTTGCCACCAAAGGCCGTAACCCAGATGCCACAGACAACGGTTGGAATGATGAGTACGGCAAGCATGAATTCCCGCACGGTGCGCCCCTTTGACACCCGCGCAATGAACATGCCGACGAAGGGTGACCAGGAAATCCACCAGGCCCAATAGAAAACGGTCCACCCGTGAAACCAGGTCTCGTCCGCGCGGCCGACCCAGTTGCTCAAAGGCAGGATATTCTGTACGTACGAGCCAAAGAGGTTGGTCAGATTGGACAGGAAACCTGAGAGCGAGCTCACGGCGATGACAAACACGAGCAATATCAGGGCAAGGATCATGTTGATATTACTCAGTAGCTTTACGCCACCGTCGAGACCGCGCACCACAGATAAAGTCGCGATGCCAGTGATGATGACAATCAGACCAATCTGCGTGCTGATTCCATTTTCGACTAATCCGAGATATGCCAAACCACTGGCAGCCTGTTGCGCACCGAGACCGAGCGAAGTCGCCAGACCGAAAATAGTGGCGAGCACCGCAACAATGTCGATGACATGGCCGACCGGCCCCCAGATAAGGTTCCCCAACAACGGGTAAAAAGCGGACCTGACGGTAAGTGGCAGTCCCTTGTTGTAAGCGAAGAACGCAAGTGAGAGACCAACAATGCCGTACATCGCCCAGGGATGCAGGCCCCAGTGAAACATGGTGGCCCCAAGCGCCAGGGACTTGCCTTCAGCCGTGTTGGCTGCCACCCCCAACGGAGTGCCATACCAATCCGTGAAATAGGCCACCGGCTCCGCCACGCTCCAGAACATCAGGCCAATGCCCATACCCGCTGCGAACAACATGGCGAACCAGGAAAGGGTGGAGAATTCAGGCCTGGCGTGGTCGCCGCCAAGGCGGACCTTGCTGACCGGAAGCACAATCAGCGCCAGACAGAAAATCACGAAAAGATTCCCGCCGGCCATAAACAGCCAGTCGAAGTGATCGATGGCCCAGTTGCGCGCGCCCAACAGCATGGCATTTGCAGCCTCGGGTGCGATGAGCGTGCCTGCCACAAAAAGCAGGATGAGTATGGCGCTGGTGCCAAACACGGGGTTGTGGACATCAAAACCGGCGACTTGAACATTATCCTGGCCGATTTGATAGTCGACGTCGTCGTAAGGTTGAACACTGCTGTTCGCAGGCTCTGAACGGTCGGTCATTACAGATCTCCTGGTTTTTATTGTCACCAGAGATAGTAAGACTTTGTCGATCGGAGTTAATGCTGACAGCGACATGGTTGTGCCGTTTCATGCCTCGAAACGGCAGCCCATTACACCCCCGAAGCGTCGGGCATCGGGCCTTTGTTCTACCTTACAACGCCCTCTGCGACGAGCAACGTCATGATGGCCTCGGCTTTTTCCCGATCCGTGCCGTCTCGAATCACCTTGCCTCCCTGCCCCTGGGGCTTGGCGGTGGCCGCTTTAAATCGATCAGCGGCGGATTTGGCTTTGACCACGTTGAGGCGTTTGGGTCTCGGTTTGGCTGGCATTTCCTGCCACCCTTGGCGGTCCTCATCCACTGTGGTGTCTGCCACGGAGATAGCGAGTTCGCCGCGGCGGCCCGGGCCGAAGGCGTACTGGCGGGCTTCTGACGCTGCATCGTCAACCGTGGCCACAAAAGGTAAGGACACCCTGAGCAGGCGACGCTGGCCCCCTGGCAGAGCCTGCAACACGTCCGCCACACCGTTTTCTACGGTCTGGATATCGGCGATACGAGAGACCAGTGGCCAGCCCAGTCGTTCAGCCAGCAGGTAGGGCACCATGCCGGATGCTTCCCCACTTTCGGCCCTTATACCGGTCAACACAATGTCGGCCGGATGCTCATTGAGGTGGCGTGCCAGGGCGGGTACCGCATCGGCATCGGGCCCGGCCTGCAGTGCGCTCAGTTGCGGCAGGCCCATACCCAGGTAATGGCGCAGAGCGGGTTCGGTCGTATCGCCAACATGAACCAGTCGACAGGCGGTACCCGCCATTTTAAGCCCCAGCTCAACCGCCCTTGCATCCTGTTTGGCGCGTCGGGCCCGGCCGGATTCCGGATGCCGACCAACGGAGACAAGCGTCGCGACCCTGGGGTTGGGATTAACCTTGACATCAGGCAACGTGACGGTCCTCCTGGCTTCCTTCAATCGGGGCCGTTCCGGGTCCGGAACGGCCCCGGCGGGCGCAGGCCAGCGCCAGCAATTCCGCAAGAATCGCCCGGCTATCGCCGATCACACTCAGGTCGGCGCGTTTGATCATGTCGCAGCCGCCGTCCAGATTGATGGCAACAACCTTGTCGCATTGTCTGATACCTTGCAGATGCTGAATCGCGCCGGAAATACCGGCGGCAATATAGACTCGGGCGGTCACCCAGGTGCCGGTCGCACCAACCTGGCGGGAGCGCGGCATGTTGCCATCGTCGACGGCAACGCGACTGGCACCTTCGGTGGCTCCAAGCGCAGTCGCAACCTGGTGGAACTGGTCCCAGTCCTGGATGCCGTTCCCGGCAGCAAGAATGAATTCGGCCTGACTCAGGGCAATCTTGCCCGGATCGACTTCAACCGGGCCCCGATCTTGAATCTGGGGGCTGACCTGTGGAATAGCCGCCAGTTCGATGGGTCTGGCTTCGTGCCGCGTTTCACCGACCGCCAGCGCACACTCTTCCGCGAGCAACATGACACGACTGGTGGGTCGCTGCCAGTCAGTATGCTGGCTGCCACCACGGCACAGGGTTTGCCCGGCATCCACCTGCCAGGCCTGAACCGCTGGCCGTTCGCCCAGGCGGGCAGCCAGACGTGCACCGAGGTCCGCGCCGCCGTGGATGCTGTCCGGGAACAGCCAATAACGCGGTGCCAGTTCGGAGTCAACGGCCTGCAACACGGCAAGTTTCAGTTCCGGACAATAGCCGGTCAGCGGCTGGCGGTTCACTTCTGTCAGGTGAATCAAGCGGTCAACGCCGGCGGTATCGAAGGCAGCCTCCCGGACATCACCAAGAACAATAGCCACCACTGCGCCCTGCCCGTCATCTGCGTGGATTCTGACCAACCGATGTGCCTGCCCGAGCACGTCGCGGTCGTGACTGCTCAGTCGTCCGGCAGCGATATCGACCACCACGGCCACGTAGAAGTCCGGTTGCTCGACGTGGTGCAACAGCAAGGGTGCAGTCTGAGCGGAATGGCTCAGGGCACGGGCACCCAAACCACCGGCACCGCCCTGAGCTCCGGCGCCACGGTCGATGCGCCTGATCCCATTCGGGCCAATAAAACCGACATTATGGGGGAGCCTGCGCAACAGCCCGGTGGGGCCCCGTGTCGGCCCGGGGGCCGATGCAAGCTCGTTGTGTTGCGGGTGCAGGCGATTGCGCCGGATCCACTCGATGCGAACATCACGGCGGACGATATCGCTCATCAGTACACCTCCTCGGTTACGTATTCTGCCCTGGCACCCGTACTCTCAACGATCAGCGCGTCGGCCACCAGTTCAGCCAGATCGCGAATCTCCGGTCGCGGCTCCACGACCCCTTCCAGCATGGCTGTGCACTGCTGGCAGGCAACGGCGATAGTTCTGGCCTGCACCTCGCGGGCATCGTCCATGCGCATATCCGCGATGCGATGCTTACCGGGGATGTCGGTGATGGGAGCGCCGCCACCACCACCACAACAGCGGGACCGGTAACCTGAACGTTCCATCTCCCGTACCTGGATACCCAGGGCAGCCAACAGCGAACGCGGAGAGTCGTATTCGCCGTTGTAGCGGCCCAGATAACACGGATCGTGGTAGGTAACAGCGCCCCCCCTGAAGGCGTCGAGTTTGAGCTTGCCGTGCTCGACCAACTCGTTGATGAAGGTACTATGATGCAGTACCTCGTAGTCGCCCTCCTTCCCTTCGGGATAAAAGTCGCCGTATTCGTTTTTTAATACGTGGAAGGCATGCGGGTCGGTTGTAACAATGCGTCGGAAACGATACCTGGCCAGGGTGGCGATGTTGTGCCTGGCCAGGCTTTTGAACGTGGCGTCGTCGCCCAGGCGGCGGGCCACGTCGCCAGAGTCACACTCTTCGTTGCCCAGTACCGCGAAGTCAACACCGGCGGTCTTCAGGATGCTGACAAAAGCACGCAGGATGCGTTGGCTGCGCATATCAAAACAACCGTCGCTGACCCAGAACAACACCTCGGCTTCCTTCTTTTCAGCCATCAGAGGCAGATCAAGGTCGGCTGCCCAGTTCATACGGCTGCCCGGGTTGTAGCCACCGGGGTTGTCGGTGGCGATGAGGTTATCCAGCAACTCCGCGCCCTTGTTCGGAGTTTCGCCACGCTCCAGCGTCAGGTGACGGCGCATATCGACAATGGCGTCAACATGCTCAATCATCATCGGGCACTCCTCGACACACGCGCGGCAGGTGGTGCAGGACCAGAGTGTGTCGGCACTGACCAGGCTGCCGACGATGGGTCGATGGGGGCCGCCCTGGGCTTTGCCAATCTCTTTACCGGGATAGGGGCTACCCGCATACCTGGAATCGCTCCCCCCAGCCAGGCCAACCACCATGTCCTGAATCAGTTTCTTCGGATTCAGCGGCTGACCGGCGGCAAAAGCGGGGCAAGCGGCCTCACAACGACCACATTGGACGCAGGCGTCAAACCCAAGCAGTTGGTTCCACTTGAAATCCGCGGGTTCGGAAACGCCGAGCGGGCCATCCAGATTAACGGGTTTCAATCCGGTTGAGCGCCCCCCGCCGAAACGTTCAGGACGTCGATGAAAGGCCAGGTGCAGGGCTCCGGCAAAGGCGTGCTTCATCGGCCCTCCCCACCCCATGCCAAACAGTAATTCCATCACACCCAGGGTTACCCCTGCCATCAACACGGCCACCAGAACCCAGCTTCCGAACCCTTCCGGCAGAAAACCAGAGGTCAGCAACGTGAGCAAAAAAAACGAGCCGGAAAACACCAACAGGCTTTTCGGCAACCTCATCCATGGGCCCTTGGACAATCGGGCAGGCGGGTTCAGGCGGCGTTTGTAAACGGACATCGAACCCGTAAACATCAGCGCGGTGGCAATCAGCAACGCCCCATTCAGCGAGGCGCTGTTGATTCCGAACAGATGTACAATCAGGATAAGGATCATGGATAACACGAAGCCGCCGGCGGTGGCGACGTGGGTGTCAGACATGACCTTGTCCCGCTCAACAACGTGGTGCAGGTCGACCAGATACCGGCGCGGCATGGCGAGCAGGCAGGCAACAAGGTTGACGGAGTCCGGCCGGCCCGCGCGCCATAACTGAACGCGTCGAATGGCGCCGATGAACAGCAGCGTCAGGGCGACCACAAGCACGGCCGGGAGCAGCCAATCGAGAATCGTCATGGTGTACCTCTTCTACGGGCTTCGGATCAGTCGCTTACAGGTCCTTACACAACCGCAAGGCATCGTAGATCGCCGCATGGGTATTCCGCTGGGAGACGCAATCGCCCAGCCGCCACAAGATCATGCCGCTGCCCGAGTCGTGTAGTGCTGGCTGAGCCTGACACGCGAACAGAGCGTCAACATCGATCTGCCCCCGATTAACAGAACCTTCTTTCAGTTCGTAATACAGCGCCTCGTCTGGCCGCGTGCCGTTTTCGATGACGATCTGGTCAACTACCCGCTCTTCCTGCTGACCGGTGTATTCGTTTTCCAGAACGGCGACTTTTTTGTTGCCTTCCGCATAGACCTTGTCCAGCACCAAATCAGAACTCATGATGACTTCACGCTCGTAAAGACTTCGGTAATAGGTCGGAAAGGTCGTTCCGCCGATGCCGACGCCGGGCTTGATGTCGTCGGTGACCAGTTCCACCTGCGAGCCCTTGGCGGCGAGGTAGTCTGCGACGGACATCCCGGAGAACTCGCAGATGGTGTCATACACCAGGACGTTTTCGCCGGGGTCAACGCGACCGCTGAGGATGTCCCAGGAGGATACCACCAGGCCGTTGTCAAATCCCCACTCCGGATTCTGTTCGAGGAACGGTATGCCCCCGGTAGCCAGGATGCAGACATCCGGCCGTAAGTCCCGAACCATGGCGGCATCGGCGATGGTGTCAAGGCACAGCTCGACCCCGAGGCGGGCGAGCTCCAGGGCATACCAGCGAGTGATGCCGGCAATCTGGTCCCGCTGCGGGGCTCGGGCCGCCAGGGTGATCTGGCCACCCAGTTCACTGGTCTTTTCGATCAGCGTAACGGCATGGCCCCGCTCAGCGGCAACGCGTGCGGCCTCCATCCCGCCCGGTCCTCCCCCAATGACGAGAACCTTGCGGATGGCGCCAGTGGTTTTTTCGATGAGGTGCGGAAGACCCATATGTTCGCGGGAAGTGGCAGCGTTCTGGATACAGAGCACGTCCAGGCCCTGATACTGACGGTCAATGCAGTAGTTGGCGCCGACGCATTGGCGGATCTGGTCGACCTGATTCATCTTTATTTTGGCGATGATGTGCGGGTCCGCAATGTGGGCTCGTGTCATTCCAACGAAATCGACATAGCCCGCTTCCAGAATGCGCTCGGCCTGGTTCGGGTCCTTGATGTTCTGGGCGTGGATGACGGGTACGTCCACCACTTCCTTGATGCCTGCCGCCAGGTGCAGGAACGGCTCCGGCGGGTAGGACATGTTCGGGATGACGTTGGCAAGGGTGTTGTGGGTATCGCAGCCGGAGCCGACGACTCCGAAAAAATCCAGCAGGCCGGTGTCATTGTAATACTTCGCGATCTGCTTCATGTCGTCCTGGTTCAGACCGTCGGGATGGAACTCATCTCCGCAGATCCGAATGCCAACGGCGAAATCGCGTCCGACTTCGTCGCGCACGGCTTTCAGCACTTCCATACCGAACCGCATGCGATTTTCGAAGGCGCCGCCCCATTGATCGGTACGTTTGTTTACGCGCGGCGACCAGAACTGATCGATCAGGTGTTGATGAACAGCGGAAAGCTCAACCCCGTCGAGACCGCCCTCCTTGGCGCGACGGGCTGCCTGGGCAAAGTCGGCGATCACGCGTTCGATCTCCTCCACCTCGATCGTTTTGCAGGTAGCGCGGTGAACTGGCTCGCGAATACCCGATGGCGACATAAGATTGGGCCAGTGTTCTCCATCCCAGCGTGAGCGGCGCCCCATATGGCTGATCTGAATCATGATCTTGCCGCCGTGTTTGTGGACCGCGTCGGCCAGGTTCTGGAAATGGGGAATGATGCGATCAGTGGACAGGTTGACGGAGCTCCACCAGCTTTGCGGGCTGTCGATAGAGACAACGCTGGAACCGCCACAGATGCTGAGGCCACATCCGCCCTTCGCTTTTTCTTCATAGTATTTGACGTAACGTTCCGTAGTCATGCCGTTGTCGGTGGCGTAGACCTCAGCGTGGGCCGTGCTGACGACCCGGTTGCGGATGGTCAGCTGATTGATCTTTAACGGGCGGAAGAGCGCTTCAAACTGGGACATGTCTAACCCCTTCTGGTAACTTCAAACAGACCGAACTCCACCCCCTCTTCGGCGGCGCTTTGGGTCTGGACCGCCTGCGTGGAAACGTCGTATCCAAGGTCGTTGGCTATCTGGTCCAGTGCGCCGGCGAACCAGCCCGTGAACATGTAGTCGACTTTGCGGCCGACCTTGCCGTATTGATACACAAACGCTGAGTGGTCCAATCGAACACGCGCCCGGCCGTCAGCGATATCCAGGTGTTCAACGGTGAACAGACCCCAGCCTCGCTGCGACAGGCGGCGCATGTAGTGGTCAAAAACATCCACACCTTCGAGGTTGTGCAACGCAGCTTCTTTTTCGCACCAGTGCCAGGCGGATTTGTATCCGGCGTGGTACAGGATGTCAGCGTAGCGCTCAGGCCCGATTTCATCTTCTATCGCGCGGTGATTGTTGATGAAGAAATGCCTGGGCACGTACAGCATTGGTAAGGCATCAGTCGTCCAGACGCCTGTTTCGTCGTCAACGAGAATCGGCATTTCAGGGGCGTGGGTTGGCATTGTCATTGCTCCCAGACTTCGTTGAGGATGCGCATCCAGTTTTCGCCCATGATTTTCTGGGTCAGGCGCTCAGAAAAGCCATTGCGCAGAAGGGCTTCGGTCAGGTTCGGGAACTCGCCGACGGTGCGGATACCTTCCGGGTTGACGATCTTGCCGAATTGGGTCAGTTCGCGGGCGTAGCCTTTATCGTGGGTCAGGTAATCGAAGAAGGCTTTGTCCTGGCCCTGGGTGAAGTCCGTGCCGATGCCAACCTGATCTTCGCCGACAATATCCACGATGTAAGCGATGGCTTCGACATAATCGTCAATAGTCGCCTCCGGGCCTTTCTTCAGGAAAGGCGTGAACATAGTGACGCCCACAAAGCCGCCGTGCCCGGCGATGAACCTGAGTTCATCGTCGGACTTGTTGCGCGGGTGCTGCTTCAGGCCGGAAGGAAGGCAATGGGAGTAACAGACGGGTTTGCTGGAGGCAAGAATGACTTCCTCAGAGGTTTTGCTGCCGACGTGGGAGAGGTCGCACATAATGCCGACGCGATTCATCTCGGCGACAATTTCCCGACCGAAACCGGACAAGCCGCCGTCGCGTTCGTAGCAGCCGGTGCCGATCAGATTCTGGGTGTTGTAGCATAGCTGCACCACCCCTACACCAAGGTCCTTGAAGATCTGCACATAGCCCAGTTGATCCTCGAAGGCGTGGGCATTCTGGAAGCCCATAATAATGCCGGTTTTACCGGCCTCTCTGGCCTTGTGGATGTCGTCGGTGGCGTGCACCTTCATAACCAGATCAGAGTTGTCTTCGATCAGTTGGTTCATCTCGACAATATTGTCGACGGTGCTTTGAAAATCGTCCCACACCGAGACGGTGCAGTTGGCAGCGGAAATTCCGCCTTTGTGCATGTCTTCGAACAGTTCACGGTTCCATTTGGCGATGATCAGGCCATCAATAACGACCGATTGCTGATGTAATTCAGTGGCATTCATGGGGTCCCCCTGGAGGTCGACTGAGAACGTTCTCTGATAACAATGCTGGCAGTGTATCCACGGTGTTATGAACCAGGTTCACTGATTGCGACAAAGGTTGACCCAATATCGGCAGAGGTCTTTCGATGCGGCCCGATGGTGCCCGGGGAAATAAAAAAGCTCCGGAGACTGTCGCTATCCAGAGTCCGGAGCTTCTGAAATCAGCGCTTCGTCAGCCTGAAGCAACCACCTTTTCAATATCCGCCTGCAATGGAGTGAACATGATGCCGACGGCGCCATAGGTAGGTTCGGCCTGGGCAACGTGCAAGGCCGTGCAGGATGACGTGGGCAAGGCTGCGACTGAGCCATCACTCAACACCTGAGGGTGTTTTACGGACCATAACGCCGCCCGTTCCTCCTTTGGCGAAATGCCGATGTACTTGCGGTAGCAACGGCTGAAGTGCGGCGCC
Organism: Marinobacter sp.; assembly: GCA_030149475.1. GTDB lineage: Bacteria > Pseudomonadota > Gammaproteobacteria > Pseudomonadales > Oleiphilaceae > Marinobacter. The sequence goes on along the minus strand of JASBRL010000016.1, from coordinate 46,900 downwards.
GAGACGAAGCCGCAGATAGAGGCAACTTCGATAATGGAACGGTTGGTCTGCTTGAGAAGCTGCCGTGCGCGGTCCAGCCGCAACTTGAGGTAGTAGCGCGATGGCGTGCAGTTGAGATGTTTGAGGAACAATCGTTCCAACTGCCGGCGGGAAATTCCGACGAAATTGGCCAACTCCTCCAGTTCAATCGGCTCTTCTATATTGTTCTCCATCAACTCGGTGACTTCCACCAACTTTGGCTGGGCCGTATTCAGCAAACGACGAAGCGGGGTGCGCTGCTGTTCGTTGTCCTGCCGAACCCGGTCGCAGAGAAACATATCGCAGATCGCACTTGTCAGCGTTTTGCCATGTTGGCGTGTGACCATGCTCAGAATCATATCCATTGGCACATTGCCACCAGTGCAGGTCATCCTGTCCCTGTCCAGGGTGTAGAAGTGATTGGTACAGTTTACCCGTGGAAAACGCTCCTGCATGGCTGCCAGGCATTCCCAGTGAACACTGCAATTGTAGCCATCAAGCAGCCCTCCACTCGCCAATACGTAAGCGCCGGTACAGACCGCCCCCAGCAACACCTTTCGCTGCGCCTGGGATTGCAGCCAACAGACCTCTCGTTAAGAGTAACTGCGGGTAATGTCGACGCCACCCACAACAATTACAATATCAAAGACTTTGTTGTCAGTAATGGAGCCATCCGGAGAGATCTTGATGCCGTCACTGGCCTTGACGATTTCGCCGTCACGGGACAACAGTTGCCAGGTATATAGTTCACTGCCAGTCAGTTGATTGGCCATTCGTAACGGCTCGATAGCCGATGCCAACGCCACCAGGGTGAAGTTGCTGATGAGAAGGAACCCCACGCGATAGGGTTGAAGTTCGCCAGGACTGCTTTGGGACTCGGTGTTTTCTCTCATGGACTTCCCCGCAAGCCCAGTCGCTTTTAAGGAAGCGGCTGTTGTTGTTTTTGCGCGGCAGCAACGAAAGCGGCGTTCGTGATGCCGTGCCCCGGTACCGAAGCGATCATCCTACGCCTGCTGTTGGCGGCGGAGTTGCCCAAAAACGTCATGGCGAGGGGAGTCGACGGCCTAATCACGACGCAGAGGTTGCAGCCTTCCGTTGCGCAGTATAGCGCCACTCAGCACCACGTCAGCAGCACCACGTCAGCTATCAATAGAGAGATCCGAAGTGGGAACACTACAGCAGGAAAGGATGTAGCCCTCGGCCAGGTCGTCCTCGGTAATCCCGCCGTTGTGCTGAATGTCCACGTTACCCGCTTTCTTGAGCACCTTGCAGGTACCACAAATGCCGACACCGCAGGCTTTCGGAATGTTCAGCCCCAGGCGACTTGCCGCCGCATGGACGGTTTCGCCTGGCGGCACCTGAACGCTCATGCCGGATGCCGTGAACTCGACCGTGAACATATCGCTGTCCCTGATCTCTTCAGCCTCCTTGACGGCTATTTCAGCTTGCTCAAGGGCGTCCCGCGTTACATCGTCCGGCGTCGCCCCGAAGGATTCTTCATGGTAGTAGTCCATGTCGAAGCCGCTTTCGAGCAGCATTTTCTTTACCGCTCTCATGTAAGGGGTTGGACCACAGCAGAATATGCGCCGATTAAGATAGTCTGGCGCCACCATTTCCATTTTTGTTTTGTCCAGATAGCCCCGGTAGCCGTTCCAGGCCTGGCCAATCTCGATACGCTCGCAGATCACCGAGAGGCTGAAATTACCAACCCTGGAGCTCATGTGCTCAAGCTCGCGTTGAAAAATGATGTCATTGGGCGTGCGGGAGCTGTGGACAAAGGTCATATCAACATCGGCGTTGGTATCGAAGTACCAGCGGGCCATGGACATCAGCGGCGTGATGCCGACACCGCCGGACAGCAGCAGAACCTTCTCCGCTGGATTATCAATGCAATTGAACTGGCCAACCGGCCCATGCACCGCAAGCTCGTCCTGCTCTTTCAGGTTATCGTGTAGCCAGTTCGAGACACGCCCACCCGGAACTCGCTTGACCGTAATAGAGAAGCTGTAGGGCACCGAGGGTGAACTGGATATGGTATAGGAACGCATGACCTGCTCACCGCCAATGTCCAGCTCCAGAGTGACAAATTGCCCGGGTTTAAAGAAAAACATAATCGACTGTTCGGCATTGAAACAGAAAGTCTTGACGTCCCAGGTCTCGCGGATAACCCGGACGCAGCGGACCAAATGACGACCATTCGCCCATACCCGTGTGTTCAGGGGGTTGAACTGGGCCGAGGACTCGGTGGCTTCAGTGACGCTGGTCATGCCTTTTTTCTCCGTCAAGTGCGTTTACGCAATGGGCCAATCACTCCGGCATTCTCGTGCAAAGCCAGAAGGGTAGCCGAATTGTTCAGCGCACCCTGAACCATATGCGACAAAGACTTGATCAACTTCTCCAGTCGCCGGTCGTGGCGCCGCCATTGGTTCAGAGGACGTCGAAAAGGTATCCGGGGATGTCGCGAATGGACACACGCCAGGTGCTGTTCTTCCCGAGAATGGGAGTTCAAACATATCGGTATCCGCCGCCCCGCATACTCATGTTCACCTGGACAGGAAACGCGCCAATGAATGAATTCGATCTGATTAACCTGAAGTACCTTCACTTTGAAGACGGCCGACGGGATATCAGTCAGATATTGAGGGAGCGCGACCACAACCTGTCGTTGCCACAACCACTGTACAACGAGCCCTTCCTGTTCCGGGTGGATATGGAAGAGGTTTTCATGAAGGAGTGGCTCTTTGTTGGCATGACCTGCGAGGTGTCCACCCCCGGGGCCTACATGACGGTGGAGGTCGGCCAGAATCCGGTGCTGGTGGTACGAGACCGGGATGGCGAGGTTCGGGCATTCCACAACGTGTGCCGCCACCGCGGGTCGCGGATTTGCACCGCCAAAAAGGGCAAGGTCGCCAACCTGACCTGCCCGTACCACCAGTGGACCTATGACCTGAAGGGTAATCTGATTTTTGCCGGTTCCGATATGGGCGAGTCTTTCGACAAAAGCTCCCATGGGTTGAAGCCGGCCCACTGCAAGACGGCCGGCGGCTTTATCTATGTGTGCCTGGCCCAGGGAGAGGCACCGGAGATCGACCCCTATCTGGACGCTCTGGCGGGCTATATGGAGCCCTACGACATGGAAAATACCAAGGTTGCGGCTGAGTCGACCCTCGAGGAGGAGGCCAACTGGAAACTGGTGGTCGAGAACAATCGCGAGTGCTATCACTGCAACGGTTCCCATCCGGAATTGTTGCGCACCCTGCTGGAGTGGGACGATACCACGGACCCCCGCGCGACCCCGGAGTTCAAGGCGCACTGCCAACGACAGGCCGATGAATGGGACCGCGAGGGCATTCCCCACAGACACCGTGAGTTTGGCCTGCAAAACCGGATCGTGCGGATGCCGTTAAAGGAAGGTGCTCAGGCAATGACGATGGACGGCAAACCGGGATGCAACAAAACCATGGGCCGGATTCAGAACCGGGAATTGGGTTCGATGCGGATTCTGCACCTGCCCAATTCCTGGAGCCACATGCAAAGTGATCACGCGATCGTGTTTCAGGTGCAGCCGGTGTCTGCCCAGAAAACTCTGGTAACCACCAAGTGGCTCGTACACAAAGACGCCGTGGAAGGCGAGGATTATCATGTTGAACGCCTCCGCCACGTATGGGATCAGACCAACAAGCAGGATCGTGAGCTGGCCGAGCAGAATCAGAAAGGCGTCAACTCCCTGGCCTATCAACCCGGCCCCTACTCCGAAACCTACGAATTTGGTGTCATTAACTTTCTGGACTGGTATGGCGACACCGTCCTGAAAAACATCACCAGGGACAAGCCCTGAGCGTGTAACCGTCGGGCGCAGGATCGTTGGGCGCCACTGTCGCAAATCTTCGATCCTGTGTCGTACGCGAGCAGGCCGGTCATCGCCAGCAGGCCTATTATCGATCTGTCGTTGCAATCATCACGGCCTGATTCGTCAGGCCAGTTCACTACCGGGACTAACAGCCATGTTCAGTACAGACAAAACGCTTTCCTCCTATGATGAAACACTCTGGGCAGCCATGCAGGACGAAGCTGTTCGCCAGGAAGACCACCTGGAACTGATCGCCTCAGAAAACTACGCCAGCCCACTGGTGATGGCAGCCCAGGGCTCCTGTCTGACCAACAAATACGCCGAAGGCTATCCGGCTAAACGCTATTACGGAGGTTGCGAACACGTAGACCGGGTGGAGCTTCTGGCCATCGAGCGTGCCAGAACGCTGTTCGGCGCGGACTATGCCAACGTACAGCCGCATTCCGGCTCGCAGGCCAATGCAGCAGTCTACATGGCGTTGCTGAACCCGGGAGATACGGTACTGGGTATGAGCCTGGCGCACGGGGGTCACCTGACTCACGGTGCCCATGTCAGTTTCTCGGGCAAGATCTACAATGCCGTGCAGTACGGACTTAACGAATCCACCGGCGAGATTGACTACGAGCAAGTCGAAGCCCTGGCGAAGGAGCACAGGCCCGGTATGATCGTTGCCGGGTTTTCGGCTTATTCCCGTATCGTTGACTGGGCGCGCTTCCGCAAGATCGCTGACGACGTAGGCGCCTATCTGATGGTCGATATGGCGCATGTCGCTGGCCTGGTTGCTGCCGGTGTCTACCCCAACCCGCTGCCCCACGCGCACGTGGTGACAACCACCACCCACAAGACCCTGCGTGGGCCGCGCGGCGGCCTGATCCTGTCGAAAGGCCAGCCGGACCTGGAAAAGAAGTTCAATTCGGCGGTTTTCCCGGCCGGTCAGGGCGGCCCCTTGATGCACGTTATCGCTGCCAAGGCGGTGGCCTTCAAGGAGGCGGCGGAACCAGCGTTCCAAGGCTACCAGCAGCAGGTGGTTCTTAACGCCCAGGCCATGGCCGACGTCTTTATCCAGCGTGGTTACGATGTCGTGTCCGGCGGGACCGAGAACCACCTGTTCCTGCTTAGCCTGGTCAAGCAAGGGCTCACGGGTAAGGAAGCTGACGCAGCGCTGGGGGAGGCTCATATTACGGTCAACAAGAACGCCGTACCTAATGACCCACAGTCACCGTTTGTGACGTCCGGACTGCGTATCGGCTCTCCAGTGATTACCACCCGTGGCCTGAAAGCGACTGAATCCCGCGAATTGGCTGGATGGATTGCTGATGTCCTCGACGCTTTGCAGGCGGGCTCAGCCGATGCCGTCGTCGCCGAGGTACGGACCAGGGTCAGCCAGTTGTGTCGCGATTTCCCGGCTTACGGCTGAGACTTGCCCATGATCTCCTTTAGCAAGCGCTGAGCAAGTCCCTGATCTCCAATCCATTGCAATAGAGCGAGAGAGTTATCCGTGGCCATCAGTCTGTTTGATATGTTGAAAATAGGTATCGGCCCCTCCAGCTCCCACACAGTGGGTCCGATGCAGGCGGCGCGCAGGTTCGTCGTTGGTCTGCAGAAAACCGGGCGGATGACCGACGTCGCCCGTGTTGATATTCAACTGTATGGATCACTGGGTGCGACGGGTAAAGGTCACGGCACGGGCCCCGCCGTTCTGCTCGGACTTGAAGGCCAGAGCCCCGACACCATCGATCCGGCCATTCTGCAGCCAAGAATGGAAGAGATCAGGTCGCAGGGTCAACTGCGCCTGCAGGGACAGCATCCCGTTGCTTTCAACGAGACAGCGGACCTGACCTATCACCGCAAGGAGTCACTGCCCTATCACCCCAACGGCATGCTGTTTAGCGCCTTCGATGCCGCCGGTGAAGTGATCCGTCAGCGCACCTATTATTCAGTCGGCGGTGGTTTCGTGGTCGATGAGAGAGCCGCCGGCGCGGACCGGATTGTGGAAGACAAAACGTCGCTGCCCTACCCGTTCAACAGCGGAGCCGATCTGCTGACCCAATGCAAGACCCACGGACTGAGCATTGCCCGGTTAATGATGGCCAACGAACAGGTCTGGCGTAGCGAATCCGAGATTCGCGACGGAATCCTGACTATCTGGCAGGTGATGCAGGAGTGTGTGCAAAACGGCATCACCAACGAAGGTATCTTGCCGGGCGGCCTCAAAGTGAAACGCAGGGCGGCCAGACTCCATGCATCGTTGATGGAGATTGATCGGCCGGACCTGATATCGCCGTCGCTGAGTGCCATGGACTGGGTGAATCTGTATGCATTGGCCGTCAACGAAGAAAACGCAGCCGGTGGCCGTATGGTGACCGCGCCAACCAACGGTGCGGCCGGCATCATTCCGGCGGTGCTGCATTACTACTGGCACTGGTGCCCAAACGCCAATGAAGACGGCATCATCACTTTCCTGCTAACCGCCGCGGCCATCGGCATCCTGTTCAAGCAAAACGCGTCGATTTCCGGTGCCGAAGTGGGTTGCCAGGGAGAAGTTGGCTCGGCCTGCGCGATGGCAGCTGCGGGGCTGGCGGCGGCAACCGGCGGTTCACCCGAACAGATCGAGAACGCAGCCGAGATTGGCATGGAACATCATCTGGGTCTCACCTGCGATCCTATCGGCGGGCTGGTACAGGTGCCGTGCATAGAGCGCAATGCGGTTGCTGCGGTCAAGGCGATCAACTGCGCCACCATGGCGCTCCGCGGCGACGGCTCACACTTTGTCTCGCTGGACAAAGTGATCCGGACCATGCGCGATACCGGGCGGGACATGCTGGATAAATACAAGGAAACATCACGAGGTGGCCTGGCGGTCAACGTGATCGAATGCTGAACACGCCGCCCTTATTTTCGCCGCTATTGCCGCCGCGCTGCCCTGTCGCAAATCCTCACCAGAATGTCGCCAGCGAGCAGATACCGCAGTTCAGGTGCGCATACCATTCAGACAATCTGCCCTGCTGCACCGGCGGGACACGCATTCTTTAGAGACGGTTGCCACCGAAGAGGACCTATCAATGCAGAAATATTCCGGATTCGGACTGCTAAGACACGCGCTGACGTATCATGAAAACTGGCAGCGGGTCTGGCGTAACCCAAAGCCTAAAAAGAAATACGACGTTATTATCGTCGGGGGTGGCGGCCACGGCCTCGCGACAGCCTACTATCTCGCCCGTGTGCACAACATAACCAATGTGGCGGTCGTTGAAAAAGGCTACCTGGGCGGCGGCAACACGGCACGAAACACCACCATCGTTCGTTCCAACTATCTTTGGGACGAAGCCGCCCTGCTCTACGAACATGCCATGAAGCTCTGGGAAGGACTCTCGCAGGAGCTGAACTACAACCTTATGTTCTCCCAGCGCGGCGTATTGAACCTTGGCCATACCCTGCAGGATATGCGCGACATCCATCGGCGGGTGAGCGCCAACCGGCTTAACGGCATCGACAGCGAAGCCCTGGATGCCCGAGGCGTACAGGAGATCGTTCCCATCCTGGACTGTTCAGCCAGCCGCCGTTATCCGGTGCTGGGCGCCTCCTGGCAGCCACGCGCTGGTGTCGCACGGCACGATGCGGTCGCCTGGGGTTTTGCCCGGGCTGCTGATGCCATGGGTGTAGACCTGCTCCAGCAGTGTGAAGTGACCGATATTCTCACCGAAGACGGCGCCGCCATCGGCGTAGAGACCAGGCAGCATGGCGTTATTCATGGTGATCGCATTGGCTGTGTCGTGGCGGGTAATTCCGGGGTATTGGCGAAGATGGCAGGCTTCCGGTTACCCATCGAATCCCATCCGTTACAGGCGCTGGTGTCGGAGCCAATCCGGCCGCTACTGGACACCGTGGTGATGTCGAACCATGTGCATGGCTATATTTCCCAATCTGACAAAGGCGATCTGGTCATCGGTGCCGGTATCGACGGATACAACGGTTACGGTCAACGTGGGTCCTACCCGACGGTCGAACACACCCTTCAGGCCATCGTCGAAATGTTCCCGATCTTCAGCCGGGTGCGGATGAACCGTCAGTGGGGTGGCATTGTCGACACCTGTCCGGACGCCTGCCCGATCATCTCCGACACGCCCGTGGAAAACCTCTTTTTCAACTGCGGATGGGGCACTGGCGGATTCAAGGCCACCCCGGGGTCGGGGCATGTCTTTGCGACCACTCTTGCCACGGGGCAACCGCACGACCTGGCCAGGCCATTTTCAATGTTCCGTTTCCACAACGGTGCTCTGATTGACGAACACGGCGCCGCTGGTGTGGCCCACTGACAGAGGACAAGTGCATGTTTTACCTATTTTGCCCCTACTGTGGCGAGCATCGTGAGGAAGAGGAGTTTCATCCCAGGGGCCAGGCTCACCTGTCCCGCCCCGAGGACCCAGACGGGTGCACCGACGAGGAATGGGGAGATTTCATTTACTTTCGAACAAACCCGCGTGGTCTGCACCACGAAATCTGGGTACATGCCGTCGGCTGTCGCAAGTTTTTCAATGTCACACGCGACACCCAGAGCTATGAAATCCTGGAAACCTACCGGATGGGTAGTGCACCGCGTATCACCGATCTGAACGACAAACAGCAGTCCCGAGAGGTGCAGGCATGACTCAACGCAACCGTCTAGACACCGGCGGCCGGATCGACCGCGGCACGCCTCTGGGTTTTAAATTCAATGGCCAACACTACCAAGGGTTTGCCGGTGACACGCTGGCCTCTGCATTGCTGGCCAACGGTGTCGATGTGATCGGTCGCAGTTTCAAGTACAGCCGCCCCCGTGGCATCGTTGCCGCCAGCGCCGAGGAGCCAAACGCGGTATTCCAGCTCGGCGCCACGGAAGCGACTCAGGTACCGAACGTACGCGCCACCCAACAGGAGCTGTTCGATGGCCTGGTCAGTCAGCCTACCAGCGGCTGGCCGGGTCTGAAGATTGACTTCATGGGGGTTGTCGGCTCCCTGCTCGGTCGGATGCTGCCTCCGGGCTTTTACTACAAGACCTTCATGTTTCCCCAGGCCGCCTGGGATACCTATGAAAAATACATTCGCAAGGCCGCGGGTCTGGGCCGTTCGCCGCGCAAGCCGGACGTCGATACCTATGATCATCTGAACCACCACACCGACGTGCTCATTGTCGGAGCCGGTCCCACCGGCCTGTCAGCCGCTCTGTCTGCCGCCCGTGCCGGCGCCCGCGTCATTCTCGCCGATGAACAGGCGGAGATGGGCGGCTCGTTACTCGACTGCACCGACAAACTGGATGACAAGCCGGCCGCTGAATGGGTTCGGGGGACATTGCAAGAACTTGCCGGGTACGACAACGTTTTGCTTTTGCCCCGTGCCACCGTGAATGGCTATCACGATCATAATTTCCTCACCATTCACGAACGCCGAACCGATCATTGTGCCGACCATGCCCCGACGAATCTGTCGCGCCAGCGCTTGCATCGTGTTCGTGCCAGATGGGTCGTGCTGGCCACAGGGGCTCACGAGCGGCCGCTGGTATATGGCCATAATGATTTGCCTGGCTGCATGCTGGCTTCGGCGGTGTCGACCTACATTAATCGCTATGCCGTCGTGCCGGGCAGAAAACTGGTGTTAATGACTACTAACGACAACGCCTACCGCACCGCCTTCGACTGGCAGGACGCCGGGCGGGAGGTCGTTGCAATTGTTGATACACGGGCATACGCCACCGGAGCCTGGCAGGCTGAGGCTGAGCGGCGAGGCCTTAAAATCCTCAAAGGAATGGCGGTCATTGAGGCCCGCGGTCGCCAGCGCGTGACCGGTGCGGTGGTTGCTGGCTTGACGTCGGATGGCAACCGGGTGACCGGTGACCGGCAGATATTGAACTGCGACACCCTGGCCAGCTCCGGAGGCTGGAGTCCGGTTGTTCACCTGTCTTGCCATACCGGCAGCCGACCAGTCTGGGACGATGATGCCATCGGCTTTTTACCCGGCAAGACGGTCCAGCAACAACTCGTGGCCGGGGCGGTCAATGGACGCTATTCACTGTCTGACTGTCTGACGGACGGCGCCAGCATCGGCGCCGAAGCCGCGACCAAAGCCGGTTTTCCGGCAAAGCCTGCCACCGTGCCGTTTGTGAGAACACGGCCTGAAATCGGTGCCATGGCCCTTTTTTGCGTCCCTCACCCCAAGCCAAACAGCCGTGCGCCGAAGCAGTTCGTCGACTTCCAGACCGACGTGACCGCTGCCGCCATTGAGTTGGCGACACGGGAAGGTTTCGAATCGATCGAGCATATCAAGCGTTATACAGCGATGGGCTTTGGCACCGATCAGGGCAAGCTTGGCAATATTAACGGAATGGCCGTTGCCGCCAAATCACTGAATCAGACCATCCCTGAGACCGGCACCACGATCTTCCGGCCAAACTACACACCGGTAACGTTCGGGGCGATTGCCGGGCGCCACTGCAATGATCTTTTTGACCCCATACGATACAGCGCCATGCATGAATGGCACGTCAGGAACGGCGCCAGATTCGAAGACGTCGGCCAGTGGAAACGCCCCTGGTACTTCCCCAAAGCCGACGAGACCATGCAGCAGGCGCTGAACCGCGAGTGCCTCGCCACCCGCGAGAGTGTCGGAATCCTCGACGCCTCCACTCTGGGCAAGATTGATATTCAGGGTAAGGACGCCCGGGAATTCCTTGGCCGCATCTATACCAATGCCTGGGCCAAACTGCCGGTAGGCAAGTGTCGATATGGCTTGATGTGCAAGGAGGACGGCATGGTCTTCGACGATGGTGTGACCTCCTGTATGGGCGAGAATCATTTCGTAATGACCACCACCACCGGTGGCGCGGCCGGGGTACTGGAATGGCTTGAGCTTTACCATCAGACCGAGTGGCCGGAACTGGACGTGTACATGAACACCGTAACGGACCACTGGGCGACGATGACCCTTGCCGGACCAAACGCGCGCAAGCTGTTGGCGGAACTGACGGACGACATTGATCTCGACAGAGACCGTTTCAGGTTCATGGACTGGCGGCAGGGAACGGTGGCGGGCGTACCGGCCCGGGTGTTCCGAATCTCATTCACCGGCGAGCTATCCTATGAGATTAACGTACAGGCGAACTACGGCCTGCACGTCTGGGAGACGCTGTTTGACCACGGCGCCAAGTACAAGCTGACGCCTTACGGAACAGAAACGATGCACATCCTGCGGGCCGAGAAGGGGTTCATTATTGCGGGACAGGATACCGATGGCTCCGTTCACCCCTACGACCTGGGCATGAGTTGGGCAGTCAAGGAGGACAAGCCGTTCAGCTTCATCGGCAAGCGCGGAATGAAGCGGGAGGACTGCGTGCGGGCAAACCGTAAACAGTTGGTGGGCATAAAAACCAAAGACCCCAGTGTGGTGCTACCCGAAGGTGCCCAGGCGGTGGACAATCCGGATCATCCCCTGCCGGTGCCAATGCTGGGGCACATCACCTCAAGCTACTACAGCGCCTGTCTTGGCCGCTCGATAGCCCTGGGCGTCATCAAGGGCGGCCACAACCGCATGGGGGATACCGTCCACTACCCGCTGGCCGACGGCCGGATTGTCGAAGCGGAAATCTGCAACACCATCTTTCTGGATCCGGAAGGGGAGCGTCAAAATGTCTGAAGCAGTCAACGCGGCGGTGAACGAGCCCATCCGGGTAGCTGTCATGGAACAGTTACCAAAGGCAAACGTTACGGCCCGCAGCCCGCTTGCCCATTCTACGCGAGTCGTGCCCGGGACCATTCAGGAAACAGCGGGCGTTTACCTTTGGGAGGAAGCCCTGAGAACTCATCTGGCCATACGGGGAAATGCTGGCAGCGCCGATTTTTCCCGGGGCGTGGAAGCTGCCACAGGACTGGCCCTCCCCGACCGGTTGCAGTGTTCTCAGTCTGGTGACTGGTCTCTGAGTTGGATCGCACCCGATGAATGGTTGTTGATTGGTCCCGGCAAAGAGGCATACGCGATGGAACTGTCATTACGTGCACAGCTTGATGGCCACTACGCGGTGATTAATCTCAGCGGCGGTCAGACGCTGCTCCGGTTGGCCGGTCCCAAGGCGCGTCTGGTGCTGATGAAAAGCTGCCCTTACGACATGCACGACCGCAACTTCCCGGTTGGAAAGGTCGTGACCACCGTGCTGGCCAAATCACAGGCCACGGTTCATCGGATTGGTGATGAAGAATGGGCGCTGGTGGTGCGGCGAAGCTTTGCTGACTATGTATGGCGTTGGCTGATGGACGCGGGCAAAGAGTACGATCTCGGCCCGCGCCGCCCTGAATGAGGAGAACCTGGTGCCCCTTAACACAAGTTCGTCGCTTGTCAGAGCCCTGCAAATCGCTTCTGGCAAGGCGCGTCTTGCCGGTAAGGGTCATTCCGTTTCCAGGATACGCAAGGCGGTCAGGGACGATTTGCAGGACTCCCTTCGGGCACGGCCGTGCTGACAAACGACGAACCTGTATTAATAAGGGGCACTAAAGTTATGGGCACTAAAGACAGTCTCTGGATTCTGACCGCTCAATGCCCCAGCCGGCTGGGCACAGTCGATGTCGTCACTCGCAGCCTCGCCGAAAGCGAGAACTACGTTGTGGCGATGAACTCGTTTGATGACAAGGCCACCGGTATTTTCAGTATCCGCGTGGAGTTTCGACCACTGGGAGGCGAAACCTCGCTGGCGTCATTTCGTGGGCTATTCGAGCCTCGCGCGGTGCGGTTCGATATGCAGTGGCAGCTGACCATGCCCAATCACCGGACGCGAGTTGCCATCATGGTCTCAAAATACGACCACTGTCTTAACGATCTGCTATACCGCTATCGTACGGGAGAGCTGGCAATCGATATTCCGCTGATTATATCCAACCACCCGGATCTGAAGCCGCTGGCAGAATGGCACAGCATTCCGTACTACCATCTGCCGATCACCCCCGACACCAAGCCCGAGCAGGAAGATCAGGTGTGGCAGCTAATTAATGACTATCGGTGTGAGCTGGTGGTGCTGGCCCGCTACATGCAGGTTCTCTCATCCACTATGGCAGCCAGGCTCGACGGCTGGGCCATTAATATCCACCACTCGCTGTTGCCCGGATTCAAAGGGGCGAGGCCCTATCATCAGGCCTGGGAGAAAGGCGTGAAACTGGTTGGCGCTACCGCCCATTACGTGAACAACGACCTCGACGAAGGTCCTATTATCACACAGGGTGTGCAGGCCGTGGACCACAGTCATTACCCGGAAGAATTGGTGGCAAAAGGCCAGGACATTGAAAGCCACACACTGGCCAATGCCGTTCGCTATCATATCCAGAAGCGAGTGTTTCTGAATGGCAGGCGGACGGTTGTATTTCCGGATTAAATCGGCCGCATCTTCATCGTTCATCCAATCAGGGTGCCCGCCGTTCACAAATAATATCGCCCATGGTCGCAAGGGCGATTGCGGCGGGATCCCGGCCCCGATTACGGTCGCACGTAGGCATAGCCTTGCTGTTCAAGCTCTACAATCCGGACCACGCCTGACGGCACAATGATAACGCCATCGGCCAGCTCGGGCTTCTTGCCGGTCTTGCGCTCAATGGCTGCCATGGTGTTTGCGCAGGCACTGAAACGTATATTCTGACTTATCAGGCTTTCCACGCGTTCACGGAACGGGCTGTTCTTCGTCAACATTTTGAGCCCCGGGCCATAGCCAACAACCTCAATCATGACATTGTCCATACCGAGCTCTTTTTGCGCGTTGGCAGCGTTGTTCAAAACCAGATTTTTCGTTGCCTGATCACTGCTGCTGATCTGGATAACGATTTTGGTCTCGGGACGTTTGAGTTCGTCCGCCTGGATCGACATGGCGGTAATCAGCAAAACCATCGCCAACAATGCTTGCAGTGTGTTGCTTTCGTGGTTTCTGTTTTTATACACGCTCATCGTCAATTCTCCTGTTTCGGCTCTCAAGTTTATTGTTGTGGGGCCTGAAGTCCCTCTCTAAGAAGTCCCTCTCTAAGAAGTCCCCCTCTAGAAGGAAGTCATTTCGAGATCCATTTCGACAGCATCTACGCCTGCCTGGGCGCAATTCTCATCGGTTTGCCCGGATGGCGCACCACTGACACCGACACCACCGATAGTTTCCCCACCGGCCTGGATTGGTACGCCACCGGCGGATAGCAGAACGTTCTCGATCTTGCCAACCGAGAAGGGGCCGGTGAAACGATCCTCAAGGGCTGACGTTTTGTTGGCGAATGTCATCGCGGTATAGGCCTTGCGATAGCTGACATCAAGCGACAGGTCCATTGCCAGAACGTCCCTGAGCACCACCTGCGGATGCCCTCCCCGGTCGACCACCGTAACCGCGATCTGGACCCCCTCCTTCCGGCAGGTATCAATGGCGGTTTTGGCGATAGTCAACGCCGTATCCATGGACAGCCGTTTGATCTGAATCATCACCGGCTGGTCACCTTCCGTCGCTCCAGCGGCGCTGGTACTGATCGCAGCGAGCAGAGCAATCGATTTCCATAGTGTTGTTTGCATAGCAGTCTTCCTTTACCCGGGCCTGTGGTCACGGACGGACCAGTGTGTATCCCTTCTCCACCGTGTCCAGAATATGGGCGACACCCACGTCTACAGGAATGCTCTCAGGGTGTAACCGCGGGCGCTTACCGGTTTCGCGTTCAATTGTTTTAATGGTGTTCATGCACACTGTGAAGCGGACACCCTGAGCCATCAGACTGTCGATTTTTTCCCGCCGGCTGTTGTTGGCATACAGCAGTTGAACGCCGGGCCCGAACGTGGAAATTTCGATGTCGATCATATCCGGGCCATAGAACTCCAGCAGATTGGCGGCAACACTCAATACCATGTTCTGCTTGGAGGGAGCTTCGTCGCTCAACTGCAATATCAGGAATTTTTCGGCGAACGGTTTGGTTTCACTGAGGGGCGTGGCAGCCAGGGTGTATGCAGCAGCCAGCAGACCAGCCAGACAGCACAGGGTCAGAAGATAAGCCCCTGGTGAAACGCTGCTCTTCTTCATACCGGGTAGTCTTCCAGCCCGGGGTTGTCTGCCACGTTTTTGAGCCGTGGCGTATTGAACTTTTTGATGCTGACCGTTTTCTCCGATCTCAGGTAGTCCGCAACCACATCCCAGATCGGTTCTCCGGGTGCTTTTGAGTTGACCGTCGCCCAACCGGCAACCTTATACATTTTGTCGGCTTGAATCAGGTCACCGTTATCCAGTCTCATGTCAGAAATACGGTTGTTCATGCTCGCTGTCGGATCGCAGGTGTAGTCTATGCCGCCGACACGAACCATGTCACCGCCCTGCTGATAATACGGATCCTTGTTGAACAGGTTGTCCGCCACATCTTCCATGATAAGTTTCAGGTCCGCACCCGACATTTCCCGAACGTAGGTTTCGGGATAGGTAATGGCTGTGGCGTTCATGACGTCGTCCATGGTGACGGACTCGCCAGGCATCACGGTTGTCCCCCAGCGGAAGCCGGGTGACAGTGCGATCTGGGCATCCAGAACGCTTCTCTGGGCGTCGCAGATGACCTGGTCCATGGTCCCGTTGAAGTTCCCCCGGCGATACAGTAATTCGTCAGTGATGGCGAGTTGCTCACCCAGTTTGTCCGCGTAAGGCGCTCGCACCTCCTGAATAAACGTTGCCATGCTGGCATCCGGCTTGATCAGATCCGAAAATACCGGCAATAATCGGTATTTGTAACCGCGAACGCCGTTATTGCCGATATCCAGGTCCAGCACCGCCACATACTTGCCATTGGTGCCCGCATTCCCCACCAATGTCTTGCCACCGGAATTTTTCACGACGGTCGGCTGAGGCACGGCATCGTGGGTATGCCCGCCAAGGATGGCATCAATACCGGAAACCCGGCTGGCCAGTTTCAGATCGACATCCATGCCGTTGTGGGACAACATCACGATCGCATTCACCTTCTCGTTCTCGCGGATGGTGTCTACCAACGACTGAAGCTCTGATTCCCGGATCCCGAAACGCCAGTCGGGTATGAAATAGGATGGGTTAGCAATTGGCGTATAGGGGAAGGCCTGCCCGATAATCGCAACACGCTTGCCACCGATTTCCCGGATTGAGTAAGGCTTGAATACCCTGCCACTGGCTTCGTTGTAGGATTCGGCCCCCATAAACAGTGCTTCGTCTGACAGGAACACGTTCTGTGCGAGGAATTCGCCCTTGAAGTTGCCAATGTTCTTGCGGATCTGAGCCTCAGGGTAGGTGAATTCCCAATGGCCCGTCAGCACGTCGACGCCCAGGCGGTTGCTGGCTTCCACCATATCCTCGCCCTGGGTCCAGTATGCCGTTCCCGAGCCCTGCCAGAGATCGCCGCCATCCAGAAGTAGTGAGTTGCCTGGGCCAGCCTGATCCCGCAACCGATCAATCAGCGTTTTCAGATGAGCAAAGCCGCCCATACGGCCGAATTCTCTGGCCGCTTCGGTGAAGTTAATGTAGGTATAGGCATGGGACCGGCGCGAGTTGGCCGAAATTCCGAAGTGTTCAAGAAATTGCTTTCCGACCAGATGTGGTACCCGGCCCTTGCTGGGACCGATTCCCAGATTGACGTTTGGTTCGCGAAAATAGACCGGCGACAGTTGGGCATGGATATCTGTCAGATGAAGCAGACGAACATTGCCGTATTTTGGCGCGTCGTACAGGCTGTCTCCGCCTTTCGCCAATGCCAGCCTGGGACTCATCCCGGCAATTGTGGCCGCCTGCATAGCTATCAGGAAATCTCTGCGGGATATCGACACTGCACGCCTCTCTTATTCAGTTGATTGGTGCTGCCAGGCGAGCCCTGTACCGCCGGTCACCGGCAGCACAGGGCTCAAGCATCGTTATGACGCGGATTAGCCGCCAATTGCGGCGTTTTGCCACACCTTCGCTTGATTCTTCCGCTGCGCTACCGATTCTTTGGCCAACTGCAAAGCCTGTTTTGCCAGTTCTTTGGCCTTCTCATACTTGCCATCGTCTGCCGCTGACCGGGCGGCAGAGAGTCGGGAGGCCGTGGTGGTCCATTTAAAGTTCCCCGCCTCATCATGGGTGCTTTTGGCCTCTGAATAGATTTTCTGAAAATCTTCTTTAGCGCCTGCCTGAGCACTCAGAGGTGCCAACAGGGAAAGCGACAGGCCGAGCATCAGTATTGTCTTCATTCCTATTCTCCTGTCTGTGCCGCCTAAGGGCGCGTGCTCGGGCCAACGACCGGCAGGCCGTTACTCATGTAGGTCAGGAAATATTCGAGATCCCGGTACTCCGTACTCTGGGCCGGCAACGGTTTGGCGCGGACGTTTTTGTTGCAGCCAGCGAACCGGCGGTGCAACGTCCCCAGTTCACCCCATTTGGACCGGTGGACCGGGAAGTTGGAGGGCTGTCCAAGCGCAGGGGACAGCAGGTCGGCCCGAATCCATTTACCCGGGTTTTTAACGTGGCAGCTGGCGCATGAAAAGTTCAACTGCCCTCTCCGGCTGTAATAAAATTTCTTGCCATTCTGATACGCTGCCAGTGCCGCCGGGTCATCGGGAATCCGGATGTTGAACGGCTTGCCGTCAGAGGTGCTTGCCATATAAGCGGAAATAGACGCAATGTCGCCTTTCTTGTACTTCAGGGGTTTTTCGCCGTTTGCCTCCCGGCACTGATTGATCGCAAGTTCAAGGGTTATGACCTCCTTCTTGTCCTCGTCGAAGTACGGGTAGTTCTGGCGAATACCAATGCCGCCGTTTTCGAAACAGCTGGCGTAGGTCTTGCCGTTGGCAAAGGGTGTTTCAAACATCTCTTTGCCCTCCGCGACTGCGAACTCGTAAGGGGGAAAATCCTGCAACGACTGCCACTGGGCCCGACGGTCTGCATCCAGCGCATACTGTCCGTTAACGAACTCTTTCAACGGAACCTTCGGGAACATCTGTTTGAAGTATTCCACCGCTGCCTTGCGATCGGCCTCCGGATTCACTCCGGCGAGTACCGATGGTATTACCAGCACTGCACCTATAATGACCAGAATGGTCTTTGCTGCTCTAGGCATGTCCAACCCTCCTTTCCGGAGGCCCGGCCCATACAGGCCTTGCCTCCGGAATCCGTTAGGCGATTGTCGCTTCGGTGGAATCGCTCTCGCCCTTGTTATCGATCCAACTGATAGTCAGCTTGTCTCCCTTTTTAGCCCCTTTGAACCGACACTCCAGAAAAGGATCCTTGGAAACCGCCGGTCCCCAGTCCGCTTTGAAAACATCCTTTCCTTTATGGGAAATGGTCAGCACCTGGATAAAATGGGCCGGAATGATATTTCCGCCGGAGTCTTTAACGAACCCGGAATCCATAGGGTGCCTGACCAGGGCCTTGAGGGTGGTCACTCCGCCACTTTCTACTGCGCGAACTCTTATACTGGACGCCATTTGACTTCTCCTGTCCTGCTAACGATTAGCCGCCACAGCCGCCAACAGTTACTTTTACATTCTGGGTGGCCTTATAGGCCTTACCACCGGAAACCACCACCGCCACAACGTCTGTTGTTTTGGCCATCTTCAAGCGATTGGACACAAACGGTAACGTTCCGTCGGGGATCTCGAACGCTGCCGCCAGGGCATTGGGGTTCTGTGCGACAAGCAAGGCAATGGCCGTAACATCAGGCAGTGAGGTTTCTACCTTGACCGGCACCACCGCCCCGTTCTGGGCAATGGTTGGCAGGTCCATGGTGATCTTGTCGGACTCCACCGCCGACATTCCGTACAGCTCGGAAATTGTGTCGTCTACGCTCGGTGTATTGAAGGCTTTTTTGGGCCAGGCCGCCCCATTCGGCATTGCCGCCTCAGCGCTGAGTGGAACAAGTCCGTAGCCCAGCGCCACGCCGGCCACACCGGCGCCCAGCGCACCTTTTAAAAAACCTCTTCGCGATTGGTTTATCACGTCCATTCCTCCTCCGCGCCTATAGCGTGTATAGATAATCGATGATCCGGTTGATCTCTTCTTTACTCAGAATCGAATGACGCCCGAATGGTGGCATCACCGTCTGCGGGTTGAACTGTGTTTCGTCCCAGACGCGCTTGAACAGGACATTACGATCAGGGTACCGGGTTTTCATGTTGGCAAGCTCAGGACCTATGGTTCCGGTGAGTTTGCCATCATCCATCTTGTGGCAGGCCAGGCAGTTGCCATCTTTACGGCTGAAAGCCAGCTCTTTTCCGCGGTCGATATCAGCCTGGCTGGCCGCAACCACTGAAGCTGACATGGCACTCAACGCCAGTGTGGCTAAACCCACGTAAATTAACCGTTTCCGCATCACTCAATCCTCCTCGACACGTAAGGGGGCGTATCCCCCTGTCAGCTCCTACTCTGTGAGCCCCTCATCGAGAGGCCCTGTCGTGCTTGGCGTCAGATTTTTGTTGGCTGCCGAGTCACTCACGGTGACGTTGTCCTTGCAGGCATGCATGCAGCGTTTGTTGTCGGTGTCTGGTCGTGGGTCCTGCCAGATAAAACCATCTTCATTAGGCATCTTGACGGTTGGTAGTGTGTCTTTATTTGCGACAAAATCCCCATCGACGATGTAGTTCAGGTTCAGGACGTAGGCCGTCAGTGCATAAACCTGGTCGTTGGAGAGCGACTGAGGCGCAAAAAATGGCATAGCCCTGTGGATGTAATCCCAGAGGGTGCTCGCGTATGGCCAGTAGCTTCCCACCGTTTTCTCTGGTCGGTCATCGGCCAGAGTACCGTCTCCACCTGCCAGTTTCGGATAGCGGCCCATACCCTCGCCGAAGGCGCCATGACACGACGAACAGTAGGTTTCGAAAACCTTCATCCCCTCATCTACGGAGCCGCTCCCGTCAGGCAGACCCTTGCCATCCGGCCGGACATCGATGTCCCAACCGGCAATCTGTGCTTTGGTTGCCGTTTCGCCATAGCCGTAATGGCCGGCAGATTCCGCCGTTGCCGTCATTGGCAAAGTGCACATCCAAAGGCCAAAACAGAGGCCAGCCGGATATCGGAACGATCTAACCAAGCTGAACATTGTCGACACTCCCGTCTGCGTTGAGTTGCCAGGTCTGAATCGCGTTTTTGTGATAAATCGAACTGGTTCCGCGAACTGCTTTGAGCTGGGCCAGGGTCGGCTGGACATAGCCGGTTTCATCCACCACCCGGGACTGAAGCAAGGCCGGCTTACCATCCCAGTTCCATTCAAGCGCGAAACGGGTAAGCGCTTTAGAGATGACAGGCTCCTGAAGCTGAGCTTTTTGCCAGTTGCGACCACCGTCCATCGAGATGTCAACAGCCTTGACCCTGCCACGACCACTCCAGGCCAGGCCTTCGATCTGGTAGATACCTTTGCCCTTTAATGGCATTTCCGGACACGGGGAGGTGATAACGGATTTGGCATCCATGATCCAGGTAAAGCCGCGCGCAGTGCCGTCAGGCATCAGGTCGGTATACTTGGATGTTTCCTCCCGCTGCATCCAGGGCTTGTCGCCGACTTCAAGCCGGCGCAACCATTTCACATTGGTGTTACCCTCCCAGCCGGGGACGACCAGGCGAACGGGGTATCCCTGCTCCGGACGGAGCGCCTCGCCGTTCTGGGCATACGCGACGATGACGTCATCCATTACCTTTTCCAGGGGGATGCTGCGAGTCATCGCCGCGCCGTCTGCGCCCTCGGCAAGAACCCACTTGCCCTCGGGCCTGATCCCCACTTCCTGCATCAACGTGGAAAGTCTGACCCCTGTCCATTGCGCACAGCTAACCATGCCGTGGAGAAACTGAAGGGAGTTCATCTGGGCCCCACGCCACTCCATACCGCCATTGGCGGGGCATTCGATGAAATGAATCTGGGACACGCTGGGGAATCGCTGCAGGTCTTCCATCGATAAAATAATGGGACGTTCCACCAGTCCGTGGATCATCAACCGGTGTTGCTGGGGATCGATTTCAGGCCGGCCTGCATGATGTCGCTCGAAAAACAGTCCGTTTGGCGTGATGATGCCTTTGAGATGCTGTAACGGCGAGAAGCTGACCGATGATTTTTTCTCCGCCGTCAGCCAGGGCACATTCCGGCGAATAACGCCTTTCTCAAAGGGCGACGGCATACCGTAGGGGTCCGCCACCACCCCGGCACCGAGGGAACGTGTCCAGGCTGGAATACCGGGTGGATACTGGGTTTCAGCCGCGCTTGCACGCTTGGCGAAGCCGGAGAAAGCGCTGCCAACCATCGCGCCTCCAGCCGTAAACAGACCGTTCCGAAGAAATCGCCTACGCTCGTCCGAGGGTAAGCGGTCTGACTCTGCCAGAGCTATTCTGGATATATCCTGGCGGAGCCGGCGGAGTTTTCCGAACATAAATTCATCCTCCCTCAATGCCCGTAGGGGCAGTCGGCACACGTTCAACTGGACGCTGAATCGCGATTTTTATTGTAAATGTTATAAGGATATACCTATTTTATAGAATCATATTGCGACGGTTACAACCTTTGAAACACACCCTCTTCGTGCGGTCAGCGCGCAAAAAAAGAGATATTTCAAAAATTACAAACAGTTAACAAACGATAAAAAATGATCAGTGAGGGAAAAAATATGATGAAGCTCGATCCATCGAACGGCGTCTTTTCGATAAGCGCCCTGATCGCACTCTTGATGATAGAACTCCCGGTAATGGCCGCTCCTGAGTCACAGTTTCCGGATATTTCAATACCGTTTGGCGCCGAATCGGTCGGAATTGACAACGTTTACTACTTTCACGGGCAATCCGGCGTCCCCGATCAGCAGAACGAGGGCTACACATCCAATGCCGGGTTTGTGGTCACAAACAAAGGGGTTGTCGTGTTTGACGCCCTGGGAACGCCAAGCCTTGGCGCAGCCATGTTGAAAGAAATCCGCAAGCAAACGCATCTGCCGGTCACACACATCATCGTGAGTCATTATCACGCTGATCATGTCTATGGTTTGCAGGCCTTCAAGGCCATGACTGACGCTGAGGTCATTGCCCAGAAAAACACCAGTGTCTACATCTCCAGTCCTGACGCAGAAGAGCGTCTGAAACAGCGGCAAAATGCCCTTGCACCCTGGGTTAATGAGACCACCCGGGTCGTTCTGCCGGATCTCACGTTCAAAGATGAGCTGTTTCTGAACTCCGGCAACTACCAGTTCAAAATTTATAATGCAGGCCCGGCTCATGCTCCCGGAGACAGCATGATGATGGTTGAGCCCGGCGGCGTCCTGTTCTCCGGTGATATTATCCAGCAAGGCCGAGTGCCCTTCCTGAACAGTGCCCAGGTCGACACGGCGAACTGGATGAAGGCCATTGAGAAAGTCAAAGCACTCAACCCGGTGGTATTGATCCCCGGTCACGGCAAGGCGTCGACAAACGTCATGGAAGCCCTCAACTTCACCTATGGCTATCTGAATTTTGTTCGGGAGAAAATGAAAAACGCCGTCGACAACTGGACCCCGTTTGAGGAGGCTTACCAAAGTACGGACTGGTCGCGTTACGAGGGGCTCCCTGCCTTTGATGCTTCCAATAAGGCCAACGCCTATCGCGTATACCTGGATATGGAACAGCAGGCACTCGGCTCTGAGTAAGGCAGGCAAAGTCAGGTAAAGTCAGGCAAACGCTGTCCGGTTTTCGGGTTGTCCTTTGACAAATCGCTAATAACTGACAGTAACGGCTACGGTGTAACATGAGTGAAATCGTTCAGGATGCCCCCGCAGGCTTGCCGGGCTTGTGCGGGAATATTCCGGCGGTGGGATTGCGCAGGGTTTTCTTGCTCTTGTTGCATCACAATTCAAGCTGGCCGTGTCTTTATCCGCAGTAAACCGACACGCCTGGCCGGTAATACGCCGGGGCAGTCCGGTAGAGTCAGCCCCGGCTTTAGTCATTCTGAGGACGTTCGCACATGACCTATGCACGTATTGTCGGAACAGGTTCGTATCTGCCGGAAAACGTGATGACGAACCAGGATCTGGAAAAACTCGTCGACACCACGGACCAGTGGATCCGGGAACGGACCGGTATCGAACGACGGCATATTTCGACCGGCGAAACAACGGTGGACCTGGCCGAACAGGCTGCCAGACGTGCAATTGACGCCGCCGGACTGTCACCGAGAGATATTGACCTGATCGTCTTTGCCACCTCCACCCCGGACAAGATCTTTCCCAGTTCGGCCTGTATTCTCCAGGCACGGCTGGATATTCACGGCTGTCCGGCCTTTGATATTCAGGCCGTCTGCAGCGGGTTTGTCTATGCTCTGTCGGTTGCCGACAAGTTTATCAAAACCGGCAGCAGCAAAAAGGTGCTGGTAATCGGTGCAGAAGTGTTTTCTAAAATCATCAACTGGCAAGACCGGGGCACCTGCATACTGTTTGGCGATGGTGCAGGGGCTGTTGTTCTCGAGGCCAGTGAGGAAACCGGCATTCTTTCAACGCATATCCATTCCGATGGTCAGTACGAAGATCTGTTGCGAGTTCCCTATGGCATCGGCGACGGATTTGATCAGGTCAGGGCCGGCAAGGGTACGGTGGAAATGAAAGGCAATGAGGTGTTCAAGATTGCGGTGAACACCCTCGGCCAGATCGTCGACGAGACCCTGCTGGCCAACAACATGACCAAAACCGATATCGACTGGCTGGTTCCCCACCAGGCCAACATCCGGATCATCAAGGCCACCGCCAGGAAACTCAGAATGTCCATGGATCAGGTCGTGGTTACTGTTAACGAACACGGCAACACCTCTGCCGCGTCGATCCCGCTGGCACTGGATGCGGCGGTCCGGGACGGGCGCATCCAGCGCGACCAGATCCTGCTTCTGGAGGCATTCGGCGGAGGCTTTACCTGGGGATCGGCGTTGATCCGTTACTGACGATGACATCAGCCCGCGGGCTCAGCGTTTGTATGACCCGGGATTAATGTTTGCCCCGTTGCATCCCCCTGCGGGTGTCATTATCCTAGCCGACAAATTTTTCCCGTGTTGATTCAAGACAAATGGCCTGCAATCCACGGTACAACTGGTACACCCGGTACTGACGGCGAGGCCCGCGCGCTATTGTCAGCCACGAAGGACAAAACGCTTTTATGCCCCTCAAACCCCGCTTCGGGAAAGTCCATAAAGGATTATTGATAGCGACGCTGAGTCTGCTGGTGTTGGCAGTGTTCTGGCGTCCCGAGCCATCCGACGCGGTATTGTTGCCTCCCCAGACGTTGGTGACCTCCGCCAAGCCAGCCAGTAAAACTCCGGCTGCGCAGCAGACCACACAGCCTGAAGCGTCTCCGGAACCACCGTCGACTGCGGAGACAGCGGAGACAGCGGAGACAGCGGAGCAGAATCGACCCGAGTCGGTCAGTTACAACATCGAGCCAGGCGATAATCTCAGCGCTATTTTTGACGCCCACGGCATTCCGAAAGGCACGCTTTACAATCTGCTCCAGGCCGATGCAGAGTATCTCGCGCTGGAAACCCTCCAGCCCGGAACGGCGCTCCGATTCCGGTTTGATGCTGAGGGTCAGTTGCAGCGGCTGACGTTGCAAATTGACCCCGCCCGGACCGTCACATACGACCGTATTGAGGGTGGTCAGTTCGAGTACAACCTGAACACCTTACCCACTCACTGGGAGGCGTCGGTTATTCGAGGCGACATCCGGGGCAGCTTTTACACATCAGGGATTGCAGCAGGGCTCAGTAAGGGGCAGGTCATACAGATCGGCCAGCTCCTGAAGAGCAAGCTGGACTTCCGTCGCGATTTGCGCGCGGGCGATACCTTTACGGTTCTGTTAGGGCGTGAGATGACGACGACCGGCCCAACGGGTAATACCCGTGTGGAAGCTATTTCCCTGCACCGGGGTCGACATGATTACAATGCCTTTCTGTACAGTGACAGCAACTACTACGATGAGAACGGCGAGAGTGTAACACCTGCGTTTCTGAGGTATCCGACCGCAAGGCATTATCGCGTGTCCTCGCCGTTCAATCTCAACCGGCTCCACCCTATTACCGGTCGTCGAGCACCCCATAACGGGGTGGATCTGGCGGCGCCGTCTGGCACTCCGGTCATGAGTACAGGAGACGGTATCGTCAAGCGTATCGGCAATCATCCTTACGCTGGCAAATACATTGAGGTTGATCATAGCGGTGCGTTCAGTACACGTTACCTGCACCTGAGCAGGATCCTGGTCAAACGCGGTCAGACCGTAAAGCGGGGCCAACGGATCGCCCTGTCCGGCAACACGGGTCGTACGACCGGTCCGCATCTTCATTTTGAACTGCGGGTTAATCATCAGCCTGTCAATCCGCTGACAGCCGATATCCCCACTTCAACCAAAGTGCCGGCCGACAAGCTGTCAACCTTCGAGTCGCGGGTCCGTGAAAAGCTGGCGCGGATGAGGGTGCCAACGGTTATGGGTGAGGATTATGCCCAGGCCCCGTCGGGATCAGTCAGCCGCGGCGGCCAATGGCCAGCAAGCTGGACAGACCACTGTACCCGCCCCGGCCAATGCCGCTACCAGTAACGGATTATCCAGTTCATCATGAGGCGGTCAGCTCCGGTGCTTCTGCAGTTCCCGATATAGGGTGTCTTTCAGATGGGCGCGTTCAATTTTCATATCGTTGATGTGTTCATCGCTGGTCGGCACCTCCCGCACCTCCAGCCCGCGAATCTTTTTATCAATGTGGTCGTAGCGCGTACTTAACGTCCGAAAGTGATCGTCCGATCCCGCAAGTTTTTTAATGGTGTCCCGGTATTCAGGAAAATCGATGTTCAGTGCATGATCGCTGATGGCCATTACCTTTTCTCCTCTCTCAGCATGACGGTATGCGGGTGACTGGGGACGAAATGCCGCTGGCATTACTTTAACGGCTAACCGACCTGTTCTGAAAGAGCACGCCTTCCTCAGTGGATGCCACCCGACCTGCCTGCGTCCTCAGCCAGTTTGGCAGGTGCTGATAAATCAGCTATTACTTACTCGGGTAAACGGCGCGAAACATACCGTACCCTTGTGTTTACGGACG
The DNA here is from genome assembly GCA_030149475.1 of Marinobacter sp. Lineage (GTDB taxonomy): Bacteria > Pseudomonadota > Gammaproteobacteria > Pseudomonadales > Oleiphilaceae > Marinobacter. The sequence goes on along the minus strand of JASBRL010000016.1, from coordinate 21,007 downwards.
TGTGCGCAAGTTGCTACCACCAGTAGCCGTTTGTTCGTTCAGATCGACAGGTCGGCATTGGCCGTCCCGGGCCTGCCGTATCTCCGGTAAGTGAGTATATCTGACCATGGCAACACAGCTTTTACTGCCGTACGACCCGTCTCCCGTTACCATCGCGGTATTTGCGGCGGTTCTGGTGCTATATCTGCTGGGACTTCGTCGTTGCCCGGCCGCAACCCGGCCCGGGTCGCTGCGCGTTGTGGCTTTTCTCACAGGCCTGCTCCTGTGTTATGGCGTCATGCAGACACGATTTGATTACTACGCCCAGTACATGTTCTTTGTCCATCGCGGCCAACACCTCGTTCTTCACCATCTGGGCCCGTTTCTGATCGCGCTTTCAAACCCGCTTCCTGTTCTTCAGTACTGGCGTCGCCAGTTACCCGGCCAACTCATGCCCTGGCTCACGCCAGTCAGGTTGCTCTACCGGTGTCTGCAAAATGCCTGGGTGGCTCCCTTTCTGTTTGTCGGTCTGATTTTTTTCTGGCTCTGGCCCCCCGTTCATTTCAACGCCATGCTGGACCGGGACCTGTACTGGGTCATGAACTGGAGCATGCTGGTCGATGGTGTACTTTTCTGGTGGCTGATGCTGGACCCACGGAACCCCTATACGACAACAGCCCTCGGCTACGGAAAGCGCATTCTGATTCTGGTATTGGTCGCGGTGCCACAGATTATCCTCGGGGCCTCTATCACGTTCGCACGCCAGTCAGTTTACGATGTCTATGAGGTTTGCGGACGGGCCTGGCCAATGGCGCCCGCCACGGATCAGCTTGTAGGCGGCATCATTACCTGGATTCCCCCGGCGATGATGAGCATTCTGGGTGTTCTGCTGGTGCTACGCCGACTGATGAATCACAACGACACCGCATCCGATACAGCGCAGATGACGCCTACCGGCTGAGTGCCGGTCCGACTCGCGCACCACAGGAGAACTGGATATGCCCAACCCGCTATCGCTAAGGATTACCCGGTCAGTCACGGTCAGGCCTCTGTTGCTGGCGGTGCTTATGCTGGCTTTGAGCGCCTGCAGCGAGCCTGAAGCTCCCTGGCACGCCAAAGATATCAGTGGCGTGATGCCTGACCTGTCGTTCACACTGAACGCCAGTGATGGCAGGACGGTTACCGCGGCTGACTACGAAGGCGACGTGCGTATGCTGTTTTTTGGCTACACCTCCTGTCCGGATGCCTGTCCGACTACCCTGGCCTACCTTCATAGCGCAATACAGCAAGTGCCGGAGCCTCTGCGGGACCGGATCAGGGTGATGTTTGTCAGCGTGGATCCCCGGCGGGATACGCCCGAGAAGCTGGCGCAGTACGTAAGTGCCTTTGATTCGCGCATCATCGGGTTAACGTCGGATGAAGCCACCCTGCGGGACCTGGCAAAACGCTATCGCACGACTTTCGGTTACGGCGAGGTGAACGCCGACGGGCAATACAAGGTCTCGCACAGCAACGCGGTCTATATTTTCGACGGCCAGGGTCGTATCAAGCTGCTCCTGCGAACTGACCTGCCCGCAGAAGATGCTGCCCGTGATCTGACCCGGCTGGCAAAAGCGGCGAACAGCCCTACCAGCGGTTCCAGTTGAGCCAGATTCGGTGGGCAGCGGTTCAGGTCGACATCACTGGCCGCCAGTAAGGTTACTGAAAATGGCGGCAAGAACAGCCAGACCAATAATCCAGCCGATAACGGCCGGCCAGAAGTTGACCATCTGAGGTGACTCAGACTGATCCCCGGCCGGCCGACCCGAGGAACCATCAGGCCGGGATTGCCCGTCCAGGTCGATATGGGGGTCAACCTTTGTCAGGGTCTGCCAGCCAAACCAGTCATCCAGAAAACGGCAAACGCCCACCGGAAAGGTCCCGTTCGCAGCCATGGGCCTGACATCGGAAGTCAGCCGCTCAGCAATCGAAGCCCTGATTCCGGGCTGATCAGCCGGTGGCTCGGTGAGGATCGCTTTCCAGATCCGCGGGTCATGATTTCGGGATGAATCATTAAGTAGCGCCTGGATCTGAATGACGGTCTCCCGGACGATCTGCTGTTCCCGGGCGTTGAGCGCTGTTGCACCGTCTGCGGCGACTTCAGGCGCTGACGGAACAGCCGGTTGGTCGTCGGCCGGACCCATTTCGAGCCCCACCTCTTCGAGCGCGGAGCGATAGGCCTCGTTCAGGCGGGACTGCTCCTCGTTCGAAGCAAATTTTTGCTGCTGTCGCAAAGCCGCATCGATCGCAGCCCGATCCGATGTTCGCTCAATACCCAATACATCCCAGCAACTCATTCGCACCTCTCCGATTGGGACACTAGTATTAAATCGTGTTAATGTGGCTTTGACCCACTTCGCCGCAACGCTGTGAGTATTGGTGTCTGACCGCCTGTCCAGAACTTGCTCAGAAGTTCTCTTATAACATGCGTCAGGGTGGGTCGTATGCCCGACCAGTTCCCTGATACCAAAACTCGGCCCATTATAAAACCGGACTCATGTCGATACGATCTTTCAGAACACGTCGCGCTGCGGTTGGTTGCGGCAGCCTGCTGCTGATGTCGGTGCCTTTCGAGGCTTTTGCTGACTCGGGCGATTCGCCGGATACCGCCATCGGTGCTGATTATTCCTTTATACTGGAGTCCCGGGTGCCGGAGGTGCTCTCCACCACCCATTTACGGCAACCCAAGTCCAAAGTACCCGGCAGTACCACGGTGATACAGGGACAGTTGATAAGGGACCTGGGAATCCGGACATTGGTGGAAGTATTCCGTCTTGTCCCCGGTATGACCGTAGCCTACGTGCGCAGCAATAAGCCGGTTGCCAGTTATCACGGCACTGTCGCCGAGGAACAACGGCGATTGCAGGTTCAGATCGATGGCCGTACCGCCTATCAGCCCAGCCTCGCCCAGGTCGACTGGAACGCGATGCCGGTAGCACTCGAGAGCATTGAGCGTATCGAAGTGAGCCGGGGGCCCAATGCCGCCGCTTACGGCATCAACGCCTTCCTCGGCACCATCAATATTATCACACGGTCTCCGGAGGATACCGCGGGCGTCACCTTGCACAGTAGTGCCGGCAGCCGCGGGTATCGTGAGGCATACGGATCGGTAGCGGATGCCAGCAGCGATTACAATTGGCGTCTGGCCTATCAGAAGCGCCAGTCCAGAGGCTTCGATGAGAGGCTGCAAAAACAGGTTGATGGCACTCTGGCGCAGGTGCCTTTTCATAACGGCTACGACTTCAACCTGCTCACTTACGATTCCACAGGCGTGCTGAATGACCAGCAATCACTGGATTTCCGCGCCGGTGCCTCCGACGGGCTGGATGAAGTCGACAAGGCCAAAATCGGCAGCGCCTTTGGTGCACTGCAAGACCCCGATGTAACAGTAAATGACCGGTATATTCAGCTGCGCTGGAACTATGTCGTCTCACCGGATCATTTTTTTCACATCCAGAGCGCTTACCAGGGCTATCGTCGTCTGCAGCAATGGCGTACCTGCCCGGTCGGCTACGAGCCTTTTTGCGCAACAACCGACCAGAATATTGATGAATCACGGCAGGAATTTGAAATTCAGGATACGCTGCGGCTGTCTCAGCAACTCAGACTGGTGTCGGGTCTGGGCTACCGCAAGGATACTGTCTCCTCGGACACCTACTTCAACGGCAATGAGGCCAATTACCAGTCCCGTGTCTACAGCAATGTTGAATATACGCCCGTTTTTTGGCTGACCTTCAATCTGGGGGGCAATTACGAAAGCACAACCAACCTGGACAAAGACTTTTTTTCACCCCGATTCGCCGCCAATTTCCAGCTCACCGACAATCAGACCCTGCGTTTTGTTCTATCCGAGGCGGTCCGGACGCCCAGCACATTCGAGCAGTATGCGAACTGGGGCTACCGGGCCACTGATGTCACCCCCGCAGGCACCTACGGGGGGCTCGAAGGGCAGCGGGTCGGGCCCACGTTCCGGTCTCCGGGAACCTACCGGGAAGAGCATATTCTTTCCCGGGAAATAAGCTATTTCAATCAGTTACGAGTGGCTGACGTACTCTGGTCGAGCGAAGTGAAATTTTTCCGGGACAGTCTGCGGGATATTATCAGTGGACGCCTGAACATCGATGAATGGGATCTTGAAAACAATGTGGCGCTGGATCAACAGGGCTTCGAAGTGGAGTCCTCACTGGAATACCGCAAAAGCCAGCTCCGGCTCACCTATGCCTATATGGATCAGGACGGTGACTATCGCGGAGTGCCCAAGGGCAGCCCTGTGGCCGAGCAGCGATACATCGAGTTCGAGAGCCGGCTGACCGTCCAGCATTCCGGGAGCCTGGCGTGGATACAGAGATATGCCTACGACATAACCTCTTCAGCCGTCTATTATTTTGCCGACCGCTTCAAGGAGGGGCCTTTCCAGCGTGGTGATTTGCGCCTGGTGAAAAATTTCCACAGTCCTAGACTAAGCTATGATATTGCGTTTGTTATGCAGCATTACTTCAACGACAAACCTCCTCACAGTCGAGACAACATTATCAGGGATAGAAACCAGTATTTCATTGAGGCAGGCGTCAGGTTCTGACACCGGTTTGCCGGAATTGATTGGGGCGCACACCAGGGTTGGCATGGAACAGGTCATTCACGACAGGTTGTCACAGCAGTTATTTCAGCGGCGGGGCGTAAAGTTCATTCTGCTGTTACTCTCATTGCTGGCCGTTGTCTGTTCCGCAACCATTCGTGCCTCAGAGCAGCCTCCCCATATACCCAGGTACAGGACCAGCCTTTACATTGCGGGGTCAGCCAACGCCGCCTTCAATCTGCGGTTCGAGGCTCTTTTGAGGCAACAACTCGGGCCGTCCGTGCAAATGGATACCTATAGCCGGGAATTAAGCACCGCCCATCCGGACACCCTGGTGCTCACCCTTGGTGCCCAGGCCCTGAACCGGGTTCAGCAGCAGCAACCGCGGCCGCCCACCCTCGCGCTGATGGTCGATGAAGCCCGGTTTGCGCCGTACCGGGGCCGTTCAGGCGCGCCGATTTCGGCGATTTATTACAATCCACCGTTGATAGAGCAGGCGCTACTGGGCCATCTGATTCTGCCCCGGGCGACCCACATCGCGGTGCTGGCAACGCCGGATGAGCTTGCCAGGTACCGCAGCTACCAGCAGCAGCTTCAGGACCTGGGACTGGAACTGAAAGTCTTCGTGATGGATGACGAAAGCGCGCTGATCTCCACTCTTTCCCGCGCCCTGACCTACGGTGATTTCCTGCTCGGGGTTCCGGACCCCGCCATATTCAACTCCCGTACCGTCAAGCACATACTGTTGACCGCGTACCGCCGGAACCGAATTGTCATCGGACCTAACCGGGCCTTTGTCAATGCAGGCTCACTGGCGTCCGTTTATTCGCCCATATCGGTAATCATCTCCGATACCCTGCGTTATTTTGACGCGTTCCAGTCGTCTGGCCAGTTGCCAGCCGCAGACTTCCCCACCGGTTTCGCGGTCAAAGTCAATCGACAGGTCGCGCGGTCGTTGAATATTCCCCTGAATGACCCACAGGAACTGGCGCAATCTCTTCGGGATTTGCTGGACACACTACCCGGGAAGGATACGCCATGAATCGCAGGCAGAGCAACAAAGCGCTGAGCACTCAGCTTCTCTGGCTTGGCGCCCTGCCTGCCATTGTCATGTTCGTGGTGTTAATAGGCTTTTTTACCTCTGCCCGGCTGGATGATGCGCGGACTGACCTCTACAACGGCAGTCAGACCCTCGCCGACAACCTGGCTCCGGCGGTCGAGTACGCGGTAGTTTCCGGCAATGGCGATGCACTGAAGCAGATCATCGAGCGCTCACTGCACCGAAGCAACGCGGCGTGGATACGGGTGACGGACGTCGCCGGTACCCCGGTCGGTTTTGTGTCCCGGGACGACTCTGCGGCTGGACATCGTAATGATGACATACAGGTTTTTCAATCCGATATCCTGCAACAGCCATTGAACATGAGAGACAGCAACCGTGTTGACTGGTTCGAGCCCGATTATCATTTCAACTCGGGTGCCATGCGCCTTGGGACGGTGGAAGTCGGGGTGTCCGATCAACGCCTCGCCAGCCGTCGGAAAGACATTATCTGGAGCTCTCTGGGCGTGGGGTTGTCACTGCTGATCTTCACATTGATCGTGGTCAGTCGCATGCTGGACACCATCGTGGGGCCAATCTACGGCCTGTCGCAACGCGTCCGCGGCCTCATGGATCGACAGTACGAGCCCTCGCGAGGAACACCTCCCCATGCGTCAGCGGAAATTGTCGAGCTTGATCAGAATCTCAATGCGCTGGCCAACCATCTGGCCAGCCTCCGCAGCGCCAACGATGCCAGCCTCGAACTGTCCGAACATGCCCGCGAACGCGCGGAAAGCGCTAACGTCGCCAAATCTGAATTTCTCGCGATCATGAGCCACGAACTGCGCACGCCGTTAAACGGCGTGTTGGGGATGCTCCAGCTGATTGCCGAGGAACCGCTGTCAAAGTCCCAGAAAGATTACCTGACCACCGCAAGCCAATCGACGGAAGATCTGCTGGTTGTCATTGGCGATATCCTGGATTTTTCCCGGGTTGACCGGGGCAAACTGGTACTGGACTACGCCGGCTTTGATCTGCGTGATCTCATCAGCAACTGTTGCGCCAGCTACCGTCATCTGTCCGAACAAAACGGTCTGAAGCTCAACTGCGAGTATACCGGGGACTGGCCCGCGGCGAACCCGGTTGTTCAGGGCGACGCAGCCCGACTGCGCCAGGTCCTGGCCTGCCTGCTGGATAACGCAATCAAGTTCACGGATGAAGGCAACGTCACGGTGACGGCTGACTGGCAACCCCTGGAGGAGAGCTGCATTATTCTCACCTGCGACGTCCGCGATTCCGGACGCGGTATGCCGATGGGCCGGATGGAAGATGCCTTCAGCAGCTTTGGTCAGCTCGACAGCTCTCCCACCCGTCAGCAAGGTGGCACTGGCATTGGACTTGCGCTGGTTCAGCGTCTGATCGAGTTGATGGGAGGCCACATCCGGGTTGAAACAGACATCGGGGCGGGGTCATCGTTCAAGTTCGAGCTGCCGTTTGAATACCGTGAGACAATCAGCACCGGGTCCTGCGCCCCACCCGCGTCTGAAATGGCCTCAATAACACCCTTGCTGACCGGCAAGCAGACAGCAAGGGCGCACGCTCTGGTGGTCGAGGACAACCCGGTCAACCAGCGGGTGGCAACTGCCCTGCTGACCCGGCTCGGGTTTGACACAGACTACGTGGACAATGGCCAGCAGGCCGTTGATCGGGTACGCGCCAGCCATCGGGACTACGCCGTCATTCTGATGGACTGCCAGATGCCTTTAATGGATGGCTACGAGGCCACCCGCGCCATACGGGACTGGGAAAACCTGACCTCGCGCACCCCGACCCCGATCATCGCCTTGACAGCGGATGCACTGCCGGGAACGGCAACAGCCTGCCACGAAGCAGGCATGAACGACTATATTTCAAAACCGGTCAGGAAGGAGCGACTCAGGGATGCCCTGAGTCGCTGGATACAACTTTAGGGAACCTCCACCGCTTCGCGCATGGTAACGAACTCTTCGGCGGAGGTGGGGTGAATCCCGAGCGTGCTGTCGAAATGGGCCTTGGTCGCGCCGGCTTTCACGGCCACAGCCAGTCCCTGAATGATCTCGCCGGATTCAGGCCCCACCATGTGGATACCCAGTACCCTGTCCGTGCTGTCTTCAACCACCAGTTTCATCAGGCTTCGCTCGTCCCGACCACTCAAGGTATGCTTCATGGGTTTGAAGTCGGACCGATAGATCCGCAGCCTGCCGTGGGACTCACGGGCTTCTGCTTCGGTCAGGCCGACGGTGCCGATACTGGGCTGACAGAAAACTGCCGTGGGAATGGCGGTGTAATCCATTTCGCCGTGCCCATCACCGAAGAGTCTTCGCGCCAGGACCATCCCCTGAGCCAGCGCCACCGGTGTCAGTTGCGGGGTTCCGATCACATCACCGAGCGCCGTAATAGACGGCACCGATGTCTGAAAGTGCGCGTCCGCGTCCACGTACCCGGACCCGGTGGTCTTCACACCCAGATTTTCCAGCCCCAGGCCATCGATCAGCGCACGACGACCTGTCGCTGCCATGACCAGACCGGTGCTCATGCGACTGCCGTCGGACAGGAAAACCTCGTAGTGGGCATCGGTGGCCTGGACCGCCTCAATGGTGACACCGAAACGGACATCAATGCCTTTTTTCCGCATTTCCTGGGCGGTAAAGGTGCGGATGTCATCGTCGAAACCGCGCAAAAACAGATCGCCGCGATAAAGCAACGTGGTCTCGACCCCCAGCCCCGCCAGGATGCCGGCGAACTCGACGGCGATATAGCCGCCACCCCAGATGACCGCCTGACGCGGCAACTGCGGCAGGTAGAACATCTCGTTGGAACTCAGGATGCATTCCCTGCCGGGAATATCGGGAATGACGGGCCAGCTACCGGTTGCAACCGTAATGTGTTCGCTGGTCAGCTTCTGCGCACCGACTACAACGGTGTGGTCGTCCGCCAGCGTGGCCGTTCCCCGGATGATGGTAACGCCGGCGGTCTCCAGCAGGCGACCGTAGATGCGATTCAGGCGCTCGATTTCAGCATTTTTGTTGGCAACCAGTTTGGGCCAGTCGAATTGGACCTGATCGTCGGGGACCGACCAGCCATAACCGGCGGCGTCCTGGACGTCTTCACGTACATGTGAGCCGTAAAAAAAGAGTTTTTTGGGGACGCACCCCACATTGACACAGGTACCTCCCAGATAGCGTGATTCCACAATGGCAACCCGGGCGCCCCGCTGGGCAGACATCCGCGCCAGCCTGACACCGCCGGAACCGGCACCAACCACTACCAGATCATAATCGTAGGAAACGGCCACTCTCTCTCCTCATTGTTAAAACAGGCGGAACCGGCGATCAGGCCGTGTTCGCTTTACTGATGACGGGACCAACTTCACGGAACAGTACGTAATCCTCAAAGTTGCCCACTGTTATTTTGCCCAGATTCCGAAAACCCAGCGATTCGTAGAAGTCGAGGTAGCGGCTGTTACCCGTATCCAGCACCAAACCACTGCCCCGCGGATTTTCCGCACACAAGCGTTCTACAGCTTCCAGAAGAAGGCGTCCATAGCCACGGTTCTGGTACTTGGGATGAACACCCATCAAGGGCAACTGATGGGCACCGCCAGCTGGCAGCAATTGCTTGATCTGCTCATGGTAATCCATGTACCGGCGGGTCGCTGAAAACCCTGCGGTCAGCAACATACGGATACGCCAACTGAGTTGGCTGGTGAGATTGAGCCGCAAATCAGGATCCCCGATAAACGCCACCGCCACCAGGGTGTCTTTCTGCACGATGCCTATTGCCTCCTGGCGCAGATCAAAATACAGGCCGATCAGTTCGCGGATGGTGGCACGGACCCGTTGGTCATACCCCGACCGCCCGCTGTCGAAAAGAGCCTGGAAGGTGGGTTCGTGCCGGTAAGCCTGGAACAGAATGGATTTGGCTTCGTTCAGCGCCGACCCATCCAGTCGCACAATCACTGGTTGTAACTTGCTGGAATGACTGCTGCTGGACTGGTTGCTATAGCTCATCGTCAGGAACTCCGCAGGCAGCGTCAAGCCGTCAATCAGTGTGGTGCTGGCCAGGTGCTGCGGCAATCAAATCTGCAACGTCAGCCTGACGGACACTATTCCCGGATCATCACCGCGATCCAGGGCCGCCTGATCAACCTGAATGCCGTAATCCGTTGTCAATTTTTCCAGCCAGGCTGCGACCTGATTGAATGGTACTTTTTCCATCCAGACCCGAATGGCCCGTTCGCCACTGGGCTCAAATCGTTGCAGTGTCAATCCCGCCTCACCTGCGCTGCGGGTCACCGTTGACATAAGCGCACGGCTGTCACTGAGCGTCGACGTCGACGAACGGTCCGGGTTGCGACTTTGCGCCAGTTGCTGGATACGAGCCTGATTCGCCTGCATCCAGTTGACAAGCTCTGCAGCATTTTTCCGTTCCACGTCTGCGTCCCGCCGGTACTCGACCGCTGGCCGCCAGATAGCAAAATAGACGATCGCCAGCGTTACCGCCACCGCGAGCAGCATCAGAGCCTGCTGATCGCGTCGCGGCAGGTGATCATACTGTGTCACCAGCTTCTGTACTGGCGGGTATTTACTGAGTCGGTTCCACATGCCGTCATCCCCCGGAAATTGTCAGTCTGCCACGAGCACCATTGGCCTCATTTACGACCGAGCCAATTTCCGCCTTCAGTCCGTCCCTCGTCAGTCCTGTGCGCAACGCATTCAGTTTACTGAAATTGTCGGCCTTGAGGTCGACTACCAGTTCGCCCCTGGCCTGACTGTAATTGATGGCGTTGAACTCGACCGAACGGTTGCCCGACAGCGCAGCGTACTGCTGCCCGGTTGCCTTCATCAGGTACAGAAAACCGGCATCGCTGCCCTGCTCTCCGGCCACCCGGAGTTGCCCCTCCAGCACCCGCCTGACGTTGTCGACGCGGGTCGACCGGTTGTCTGGAAAGGCCTGATGGTAGATCGACATTGCCTGCTGCTCCAGGGCGGATGCCTGCTGATGGCGATAAACGCCCAGGCCGATGTCAACGCCGACCTGCAGTACGAACCACAGGCATGCGACTGCGATGAGCGGACGCCATGGCCCCAGCGCACTGCCGTCGTCGGACCGGACCGCATAGCGGCCCTGGCACAGGTTGATGGGGTGACTCAGGCGGTGATGGCCGGCATGGGCAAGCAGTGCCAGCGGAACCAGTTCCAGAGCCTGCAGTTTAACGGTCAGCCTGTCCGAACCTTGCAGCGTAGAGACCAGAGACGCCTGCCGGTCAAAATCCTCCTGACTGCCATACAGTGTCACCCTGACCTCCGCGGCGACCTCATCGTCCATCGGCATGGCCAGAGTATCGGCAAAAATCACCAGATTATCGATGTGCATACGTAGCCACTCGCCCCGCTTACTCGCCAGCAGCGCTGTATCACCGTCCATGCAGATGGACCAGTCCTCGTCCACCACTGGCAGCAGCGCGGCATCCGGCAGAATGGCCTCCAGCCTTACCTGATGCCAGTCGCTGAACAGTGCCGACCAGGTCGCCATACGCTGATGATCAATCGCGGCCACCCGGAAGCCTGGCGCTTCACGCTGACCCAGCGCCAGATGCATGGAGTCAACATCCTGGGCAAGTTGCTCTTCAACTGCATAAGGAAGCGCCTGACGGATGTGACGTTCCTGCCTGGCCGGAATATCGGCCCAGCAGAACAGTGCCTCATCGCCCGGTATCAGGCCAGTCAATCGAACCGAGTCCAGCGCGTTCTGCGCCAGCGTCTGCTCGATCGCCTGTCGGGTTTCACCGACACCCCGTGCCTGTGCCTCGCCACTGGCATCCAGCAGTACCCAGTTAAAGGTCTGCTCACCGGTATCAGCCGGGCTGTCCGGGAATGGCGGCAGGGGCCTCACGTAAAGGTGGTATGACATGTTGCCAGTATCCTTGAATTAGGGAAGCGCAGAGCGCTGCCCGGGGCGTCTCAGCTTTTGGAAACGCCAAACGGTTCTTTGGTAATCCGGTTTTTCTGGCCGGTATCTCGCCTTACCGTCGACAGAGCGCCATCCGGTGCCCGGTACACGACGCTGACCAGATGGGCGACCCGGTTATCGACAGTCACCCGGGAAGCCACTTCAAAAAAATGCGACTGCACGCTCAGCCCCGCCGCCTTTAGACCCAGCCCGGCGAATTGGGGCAAGGCCAGAAATGCCTGAACCGTATCAAAGCGGGAACTCTTGCGCTGCGCCAGAACGGCTTCCGCCTGCGTGGCTGTAATCTGAGGGCTCAACGACTGTATCACGGGGCCACTGGCCATATTAACATTGATCCCCGAGCCGGCCACCGGCAGCGCGGCAACATAAGGGGCCAGAGCCCGATAATCGTCCTCGGTCATACCATCAATCAATCGCAACTCGGAAACGCTGGTGAAGGGCTGATTGGCAGCACGGTAGGGCGGATTCTGTGACAGATATCGGCCGTCTTCGGCGCCGTAGGCACTGACTGTCTCATCATTGTCATCAATCCAGTCGACCATTGCATCGACGTTCACACTGGTAATGCCAATAACCTGCAGCAGCCGAACCAGTCGATCATGGGTCACTTTATCGACCCTACCGGCCGGGTTCACCAGGTCATTGAGGTTTATCCGGCCACTGAGATCGTCGATCTGGACTTCAACCACGCCGTCGTCGAGAGGTAGTACGGCGGAATACCGCGACCACGCTTCTTCAGGACTGTCGACAAATGACGAAGCCTTTTTGTCGTCCTGATAATCCTGGTAGAGGATCTGTTTGGCCAGAGCTTCTGCGCCCAGAGCAATACTGTAGCCCTGTGTCTGCGTCAGGTAATGGGATGCCTTGTAGACCCGCACGCTCAAATGCTGCGTCATACCCGCGGCCAGCATCACCACCAGCGCCATGGCCAGTAACACCATGATCAGCGCCACGCCACGCTCGGACGCGCCCACCCGACGCAACGATAACCGCTTATTCACTGCGGACTCCGTTCGAGGTGGCGTTGGCGCTGCCAGTCCCCTGGCCGGTGTTGGCGGTAGCTTCAGCCGCCTTGCTGGCGTCCTGCCGGGCTTTTTCAACATCAAAATCCGGCAGCATGAACAGGCGCGAAAGCTTGCCAAAACGGCGATGGGTTATGGTCAGCTCGACGGCCCTGGGCAAGGTGTCCCGGGGCCGGCTGCGAGTACCTGTTGGCGAGGGACCGGTGCCGTTTTCACTGGGAGGCCAGTCGTCGACCCAGTCATTGTCTCCCGTCAGAAAGCGGATCGTCAGATCCGTGACGCCGTCCAGAAGCACCTGGTCGTGACTCCCGTCTTCCTGGGCACGGTCCAGGGCGATCCAATAGCGCCGGTGAAGTTTTTCGCCAATCAACTCATAAGCGCTGCGTTGCAGCTCACTGCGTCGGCTGCCCAGGGGATTGCGCCAGCCGCCATGGGTCAGGACCAGTGCATAGGCGTTGTCCCGACTGCTCAGGGCCGGCTCAAAATCACCGTATAGATTGCGAACCGGTCGATTGACAATCTGATTCATATCCCGTTCGATCAGCAGAAAGGCCGTCTGCAAGCCCTCAAAGTCCGTGGCGACCGTATCGACGCGATCACGTGAACGAACGACGCCGGCTATAACCTGCCACACGCCCAGGCCTATAATCGCCGTAATGGCCACGGCAATCAGCATTTCCATGAGCGTAAAGCCTCGCTGCCGGTGATAGCTCATGACTGCGGCACCCGGATAAACCCGGACAAGGTATGCACTGGCCGGGGATCGCCCTGTTGATCCGTGTACTTGGCGACGGTCACATCAATCCGTCGGATCGACGCTTCCCCGGTCGCCGAGACTTTGGTGGTGACCTGCCAGTGATAGCGGCCGTAATCAAGATCCTTGTCGTTTTCAGAGACTGCCGGAGGCGAGTCCGCAAGACGCAGCTCGGTGAGCCTGTTTTCTGCAATCCAACTGGCCAGAGTCTTATCCCGTATGCGATCAAAACTGCCGATATACTGACTGCCGACCTGGGCTGCGGCTGTCGCGATCAGCGCGAAAACCAGTAACGCCACCAACACTTCGATCAGGGTAAACGCCGCCTGCCTGCGCCTCATGAACCGGCCTCGTCGGAGTTGTCGCCGGGCAGCGTCATGTCAAGGCCACCAAACCCCCGGGCTTCAATTTTCAGCAGTTCACTGTCGCGGTCCTTGATGGTGAAATCCAGCTCGAACGGCGTGATTTCACCACTGGAGAAAAATACGATATCCGGACGTGCAACGCCTTCCCCGCTGGCCAGCCGGGGCAGGTTGTTGTCAATGATCGCCGTCGCGACCACCCAGTCGGGCCAGGAACGGGGGCTGAACAGCCGTTCGCCCTGCGCGGCCCAGTTATCCTCTTTGTCGCTGTAAACCACAAACCGGTAGCCCTTGTCGGTCACTAAAAGCCCGAGTTCCTGATTATTGACCACCGCCTGTTCCGACGCGGTCTGCATCAGCAGGTACAGTTCCCGCACCGTATTCTCCAGTTGCCGGCGCTCCTGGCCACCCCCCAGATTGACCACCGCGATGGCCGCCAGCAGCCCGACGATCACCATCACCACGAGAATTTCGATCAGCGTAAAACCCGAGGTCCGGCGGTTAGCCTGCACAAGCGGTCAGCCCTTGATGTCCCAGACACTGATGTCACTGGCATCACCCTCACCACCCTGACGACCATCTGAGCCATAGGAAAACAGATCGTAGGGGCCTTCGGTGCCGGGGCTGATGTATTCATACTCCTTGCCCCAGGGGTCCTCCGGCACACTTTTCAGATAGCCGTCCGGATTATAATTCCGCGGTTCCGGACTACCGCTGGGCTTGCTGACCAGAGCCTTGAGACCCTGCTGTGTGGAGGGGTAATGGCTGTTGTCTAACCGGTACAGGTCCAGTGCGTTGGCTATGTTACTCAGTTGGGTCTTGGCGACGGTGACTTTGGCCTGATCGCTGCGCCCCATGATATTGGGGGCAACGATGGCGACCAATAGCCCGAGAATCACCATCACTACCATAATTTCAATCAGCGTGAAGCCCTGCTGAATTCTTGCGTGTTTCATCGTCGTGCTCTCTGTTACTGGCCGTGGGTCATTGTCGTGACAACCTGGCTGTCGGCTAACCGACCAGGTTACTCATATTGAGGATGGGCAGCATGATGGCCATCACGATGATCAGTACCACCCCTCCCATTACCAGCAGCATCATCGGTTCAAACAACCCGACCAATGCCGCAATTTTCGCCTGCAGGGTATTTTCCTGCATGCGCGCCGTGCGCTCCAGCATGCTGTCCAGATCGCCACTGGTTTCGCCGCTGGCGATCATGTGCAGCATCATCGGCGGAAAATAGCCGGTCTGGTCCAGTGAGCGGTGAAGACTGCCACCCTCGCTGACCCGTTGCGCCGCCTTACGCAATTCCATTCTCAGGTAATCGTTTGACAGCACTTCGCCCGCAATTCTCATGGCCTCCACCAATGGCACACCGCTGGTGGTCAGAATACTCAGCGTACTGGCGTAACGTGCAGTGTTAATACCACGGACCATGCCAGACAATAAGGGAAAATGCAGGAGCATACGATGGAATTTCATGCGGTTAGCAGGCTTTGCTAATAAATACTTCAACAACAGACCCAGGCCGATCAAAATCACCAGAAGGTACAGGCCGTAACTCGACAGGAAATTCGACATCACCAGCATCGCGCGCGTCAGCACCGGCAAAGCCTGACCCTGTTTGACGAACACGGCAATAATGTCAGGCACGACGTAGGTCAGCAGAAAGACCACAATCGACACCGCCACGATACTCAGAATGACGGGATAGATTGCCGCCAGCTGGATTTTCTGGCGGCTCTCCTGACGGCTTTCGGTATAATCCGCCAGCCGGTTCAGGACCAGATCCAGATGCCCCGCATGTTCGCCCGCCGCCACCGTCGATCGATACAGCCTGGGAAAGGCACGCGGAAACTCGCCCAGGCTGTCGGCCAGGGTGTAACCCTCCATCACCTTGGCCCGAATCGCGATCAGCATGCTCTTCAGGCGCGGTTTTTCGGACTGTTGTGCCGCAGCAGACAAGGTCTGTTCGACGGGAATGCCAGACTGGATCAGCGTCGCCAACTGGCGCGTCACCAGGGCAAGATCCGGAGCGCTAAGGCTACCACGACTGCTCAGCGGGCTGGTCCTGCTGCGTTTTTCAGTAGCCGGCTCAACCGCCAGAGGGGCCAGCCCTTTTTCCCGCAATTGCTGCCGCACCGCCCTCGCGCTGTCGGCCTCCAGCACGCCCTGTTTCTGCTTTCCACGGCTATCAAGCGCTTTATAATCGTAGGCGGGCATGCATCAGCTCCGGTGAGTCACCCTGAGAACTTCCTCCATGGTCGTTACGCCTTCAAGAATCTTGGCGACACCGTCGGCATGAATACTGGGCCCGAACAGGCGGGCTTCGCGCTCAAGCTCCAGCTCGCCGGCGCGTTTGTGGATCAGCGCGCTCAGCTCATCAGTGACCTCAACGACTTCGTAGATACCTATACGGCCCCGGTACCCCAATTGGTTGCAGGTATCGCACCCACCGGCCCGGTAAATGGTCGGCGGGTCCCCGGCATCCTGCTGCAGAAATTCACACTGTTCCTGACCGGGCGTGTAGGGTCTCTTGCACTCGTCACAAAGCACACGAACCAGGCGTTGCGCCACGATGCCAACCAGACTTGAGGAGATCAAAAACGGCTCAATACCCATATCCATCAGCCGGGTAATGGCGCCTACGGCCGTATTGGTGTGCAGCGTTGACAGCACCAGATGCCCCGTCAAACTGGCCTGGACGGCAATTTCAGCGGTTTCCAGATCACGGATTTCACCGATCATCACCACATCCGGGTCTTGCCGGAGGATGGCTCGCAGCCCGCGGGCAAACGTCATATCCACCTTGGGGTTAACCTGGGTCTGTCCGATGCCTGGCAGGTTGTACTCGATGGGATCTTCGACGGTCAGGATATTACGGCTGCGGTCATTGATTTCCTGCAGCGAGGCGTACAGCGTGGTGGACTTGCCGGAGCCGGTCGGTCCGGTGACCAACAGAATGCCATAAGGCCGGTTGATCAGCTTTCGCAGCAGCTTCAGGTCCCGGCTGCCAGTACCGAGTGATTCGAGGCGAATACGCCCGGCCTGCTTGTCCAGCAAACGCAATACGATCCGCTCACCGTTGGATGACGGCATCGTCGATACCCGGATATCCACTTCTCTGCCGGCCACCCGCAATGAGATGCGCCCATCCTGAGGCACTCTTTTTTCGGCAATATCCAGCCGCGCCATGACCTTGATTCGCGACACCAGCAGAGGGGCAAGCGCTCTTTTGGGCTGCACCACCTCACGGAGAACGCCATCAACCCGGAACCGTACGACCAGTCTTTTTTCGTAGGTTTCGATATGCACGTCCGAGGCGCTGGTTTTTACCGCTTCGGTCAGGATGGCGTTGATCAGCCGAATAATCGGCGCATCGTCTTCCTGCTCAAGCAGATCCTCGGTTTCAGGCACCGAATCCGCCAGCGAGGCCAGGTCCATGTCGTCCCCGATGCCTTCCACCATCTGCATGGCTTCGGCCGAGTCATTCTGGTAGGCGGCGTTAAGCGCTTCGTCGAACGCGCCCGGATCGATGGACGAAAACCGGGCACGACCGCCACTGACGCGATTGGCCTCTGCCAACGCCGAATGAACCGCGCCGGGGCGGACCAGCACAATCGGCTGACCATCCTCATCGCGGGTCAGGATCACGCCATTGCGTTTGGCAAAGGTGAACGGGAGACGTCCCGGCGAGACTTCCTGCTGCGGGAGATCAGTGTCTGGGTTCAACGTAGTCCTCGTCTGCTGTTGACTCGGTGTATCGGCTTATCGGGAAAGGCTACCACAGCCGGTGTGGAAATGGCGTTTTGAAACGCCAGACCGTGACAAAGTTTTCTTACTGGATGACAGCCTCACTATACTGCCATTATACCTGTTACATTCAGCGGTCTTTCAACACGGTTTCAGGCGGCGGGGAGCATTGCCAGCCTGCCCCGGGAACCGGTGGCCAGACTGTGTCACCATCTGCCAATGTCGATCAAGGACCCCCATGTCGTCTCTATCAACACCGAGGGTTGCGCTGTTTGCAACGGTATTCCTGGCTGTCGCCATGGTCAGTTCACTTGGCTGGCAAAGCTATGCATTCTGGCAACATGAACAGCACGCCGCGGGCGCTCAAGCAGTGTCCGTGCCCGCCAGCGGCCAGGCGCGCTCGGCTGATTCTGTCGACCTGGCAAAGCTCGATCTGTTTGGCCGGATGAACAGCGACCCCGCTCCGGTTCAGCAAACCGAGAACCTGCCGGAAACCAATCTGCGCATTTTCCTGCGAGGCGTGCTGGCTGCTGATGGCGAATATCCGGCCAGCGCCCTGATCGAAGGGTCGGATGGCAAAACCGAGGTCTACGTCTCCGGCGACGAGCTGCCAGGTAACGCGCGTCTGCGTTCGGTGTTCCCGGACCGCGTTGTGCTGGAACGAGGCGGCAAACTGGAAAATCTCTACTTCCCGGACACAGACGACAACAGCGGCGTGTCGCTCAATCCCGCCCAGCGGGGCAGCGAACCGCCCCCCGGCAACGCAACCAGCCGCCCCACGGTTTCAGCAACACCGACACCGGCCAATTCCGACCAGCGCCGGGACCAGATCCGTCAGCGGCTTGAGCAGTTACGCGAGCGACTCAAGGCCAACAGCAACTGACGCGAGTATGCTGTCTGACCTGTTCTCTCCAGGTGTGCCCGCACGGGGCTCACCGTGAATGCCCACCGATCAACACCATCGATACAAGTTCTCGCCAGCGGCGCCTTGTGTGGCGATCCACTCTCTTTGGGGGGCTGTTGACAAGTTACCCGCCTGGCATTACGTTTACGTGAACGTCAATCTGCAGAGCAAGCTTATGAACGCCCCCATCTTCCAGCGCTCCCATTCGATCCGTGACCTCGCCCGGGAGTTTGGCATCACCACCCGCACCATCCGTTTTTATGAAGAGGCCGGCATGCTCAATCCGGCCCGTGACGGCACCACCCGGGTCTACAGCGATCAGGACCGGGTGAAGCTCAAATTGATCTTGCGGGGAAAACGCCTTGGGTTCAGTCTGTCGGAGTCACGCGAACTGATCGACATGTACGAACCTTCCTCGAATAACCTGAAACAGATCAAAGCATTGCACGATAAAATTGAACAAAGACGTGAAGCGTTACAACGACAATTGAACGACATCCGGATCATGGAAAAGGAGCTGGATGAAGCCGAAGAGCGATGCATCGCAGCCATACAGGAATTGAAGCGGGCCTGAATCAGAGTCAGCAATGGTGTGATCCGGTCCGGCCCGCGCTCTCCGACACCGGCTCAGGGAAACTCTGATTCACCACAACAAACACAACACACAGGTGGGTTATGACAGAACAGAACAGCTACGTCAGTGGTATCAGCAAAACGCCCTTGCTGGGCCGCACCATTGGTGAGCAATTTGATGAGACTGTGGCCGCGTATCCCGATAACGATGCCCTGATCGTTCATCACCAGAACCTGCGCTACACCTACAGGGAACTGCAGGCTGCGGTTGACGAATGCGCCCGCGCCCTGATGACCATGGGCGTTCAGGTGGGCGAGCGGGTTGGTGTCTGGTCACCCAATAATGCCCAGTGGTGCATTACCCAGTTTGCCACTGCCAAAATCGGAGCAATTCTGGTCAACATCAACCCCAGCTATCGCTCCCATGAAGTTGAATACGCACTGAAACATTCAGGAGCTTCGGTGCTGGTCATCCAGGGGCAGTTCAAAACCTCCGATTACGTCGGCATGATGACCGAACTGGTTCCGGCGCTGAAGCAGCCCCTGAACGGCAGCATCCACAGTGACCGTCTGCCTGAACTGCGTCAGGTAGTCTGCCTTGACGAGGCACGCCGTGCACCGGGCATGGTCACCTGGCCCGAGTTGATTGCCCGTGCCGGTGAGACCACCACAGAGGCCTTCAACAAACGTCAGCAGACCCTACAGTTCGACGATCCGATCAACATCCAGTACACCTCAGGCACCACTGGCGCGCCCAAGGGCGCCACCCTCTCCCATCACAATATTCTTAACAATGGGCAGTTTGTGGCCCGCAGGATGAACTTCAGCCATCACGACCGGCTGGTGATTCCGGTGCCCCTGTACCACTGCTTCGGTATGGTCATGGGCAACCTGGGCTGCATCACCCACGGCTCCACCATGATCTATCCGGGCGAAGGCTTCGAGCCCAAGTCCGTGCTGCAGGCCGTGCACCAGGAAAAGGCTACCGCGCTGTACGGTGTACCCACCATGTTCATCGCCGAACTGGCCGAGCCCGAGTTCGAGACCTACGACCTCTCCACCCTGCGCACCGGCATCATGGCAGGCTCCATCTGCCCGGCGGAGGTGATGAAGAAGGTCAACGGCAAGATGAACATGAAAGAGGTTCAGATTGCCTACGGCATGACCGAAACCAGCCCGGTTTCCACCCAGACCAGCTCCCTCGACCCGTTCGAGAAGCAGGTAACCACCGTGGGCCGCACCCAGCCGCATCTGGAAACCAAGATCGTCGACCCTGCCAACGGCAACATCCTGCCCCGGGGCGAAACCGGCGAACTCTGCACACGCGGCTACAGCGTGATGCTGAGATACTGGAACAACGAAGAAAAAACCAGTGAGGCCATCGACGAAGCCGGCTGGATGCACACCGGCGACCTGGCCACCATGGACGACGAAGGCTACATCCAGATCGTTGGCCGCATCAAAGACATGGTCATCCGCGGCGGTGAGAACATCTACCCGAAAGAAATCGAGGAATTCCTCTACACCCACCCCGCCATCGAGGAAGTGCAGGTCACCGGCATCCCCGATGACAAATACGGCGAAGAACTCATTGCCTGGGTGAAGCTGAACCCGGATGCGGACCCAGTCACCGGTGATGAACTGCGGGAATTCTGCAAAGGCAAAATCGCCCACTTCAAGATCCCCAGGAACTACAAGTTCGTGGATGAATTCCCGATGACGGTCACCGGGAAGATTCAGAAGTTCAAGATGCGGGAGATTTCTATTGAGGAGATGGGGTTGAAGAAGTAGGCCTCTCCCCTCTTTCCTTCCGTTCCTGCCTCAAACCCCAGCTATGTGCTGGGGTTTGTGCTTTGTGTACTCTGCGTATACCCTCCTAGGAAGTTGGAATTATGAAGCGCGTTTCTTTATTGCGCTGCGATATTACAGAATTGTTTAGCACCACCATTGTAGGACTGCGCTTTAAGGGCTATTTTTTTGGGTTAGCTTGCAGG
>JASBRL010000015.1 GCA_030149475.1 Marinobacter sp. | reverse complement strand
GCGGTGACGATGCCAGCCAGGCCGCCTCCGGCAACCACGATGTCTGAGGCTATGTGTCTGGCCATTAACGCTATCCCCTTTGTTTTTTGGTGTTTTTATAGCAGAGACAATATACCGCAAGACAGGATTCTGAATTGACCTTCGAGGCCAACATGGTTGGCCTCAAATGCCATGATCAGAGGTTGGCTTCGGCGAACTCGGCCAGTACCGAGCGCGGTACGCCCTGAAGGTGGATGTGGCCGCCATGGCGGAAGCCCTTGAAGCGTTCGGTCATGTAGGTCAGGCCGGAGCTCAGGGGGCTCAGGTACGGGGTGTCGATCTGCGCCAGGTTACCCAGGCAGATCACCTTGGAGCCGTTACCGGCCCGGGTGATGATGGTCTTGATCTGGTGCGGGGTCAGGTTCTGGGATTCGTCAATAATGATCAGGCTGTGCTGGAAACTGCGGCCCCGGATGTAATTCATGGACTTGAAGTGCAGGGGTACCTTGCTGAGGATGTAGTCGACGCTGGCGGTCATGTTCTCGTCGTCTTCGTGGAGGGCTTCCAGGTTGTCGACGATAGCGCCCAGCCAGGGTTCCATCTTTTCCGCCTCGGTACCGGGCAGAAAGCCGATGTCCTCATCCAGGCCCTGGGTACTGCGGGTCGCAATGATGCGCTTGTATTGCTTGCTGGCGACCGTCATCTCGATGCAGGCCGCCAGCGCCAGGATGGTTTTACCCGAGCCCGCCGAACCGGTCAGGTTGACCAGGTGTACGTCCGGGTCCAGCAGCAGGTTCAGCGCCATGGCCTGATAGATGTCCCGCGGAACCAGCCCCCAGACCTCTTCCGCCATGAGGTCACGCTGGTGCAGGTCCTGCAGTACCAGGCGGTCATCGTCGATTTCCGAGACCTTGCCGATAAAGCCTTGCTGGTCGACCACGAACTCGTTGATGTTGAGTTTGGCCAACTCTCCCTGGCGCTTGAGCAGGTGTTCGGTCACGCCTTCGCGCTGAACGGTTTCTACCTTGCTGATGTTGTCCCAGAAGGAGTTGGGAAATTCCCTGTAGCCCCGTGGCAGCAGGTCGATGTCGTCCAGTAGCTGGTCGTTGTGGTAATCCTGTGCTTCGACCCCGAAGCCCCGGGCCTTGAGGCGCATGTTGATGTCCTTGCTGACCAGGATGATATCGCGGGATTTGTGACGGTCCTGTAGCGCAGCCAGGGTATTGATGATCTTGTTGTCGTTCAGGTGCTCCGGCAGGGAGTGGTTGCCGGTATGCTCTGTGCTCATGAGGATGGAGAGGGTGCCCAGCGGATCGGCTTTTTTGGCCCGGACAATGGGAACGCCGCGCTCGATGGCTTTCGGGGTGGCATCGCCCAGCAATTTATCGATATTGCGGATGGCCTGGCGGCAGTCCGCGGCGACCGCCTGCTTGCCGGACTTGAGGCTGTCCAGTTCTTCCAGGACGGTCATGGGAATAATGACATCGTGTTCTTCAAAGTTCAGGAGGGCATTGGGGTCGTGGATCAGGACGTTGGTGTCGAGGACATACATTTTTTTCCGAGCTTGCTGTGCTCTTGGCATAAGGCTCGATACCTCTCTAATAACCGGCGGTTGGTAGGGGGCTGTGTGCTGCTCAGGGAGTGTCAGGCTGATTGGTGTATTCGCTGGCACAGCGCAGAGTCAGCGCCTTGTCTGAAACGAGTTTCAGCATATCGTAAGTTGTTATAATACCAGTAATTTTATTTTTTCTGGTGACAAATATACGGTGCAGGTGCTCCTTCATCATGATGTCGGCAATGTCCCGGACCGGGGTCTGCTCGTCCACGGAGAGGATGCTGGGGGTCATGATATCCCGTACTTCCACGGGAACCTTGCCCATTTCTTGGAAAATCACCATGCGCAGGCGGCGGGCCTCGGCCTGCTCTTCAGGCGTCAGGCTGGCGTCACTGCCACGGCGATCAGCCGACCAGCGGAACTCAGCAATGTCCTTGAGGGTGGCAATGCCGACGATCTCGCCGTCGTTATCAGTCACCGGGCTACCGGTGATTTCATTATCGGTGAGGAAGCGGGCTAACCGATCCATGGTCCATGACTGGGGAACTGCCTTGACGCTGGGCGTCATTATCTCGTGAGCGAGAACGGTCATGCGATGCGATCCTGCCATGATGCGCCGGGTATAGTCTGAGCTTAGCGGTTCAGGCTGACTTCGTCATCCCCTGTTTGTGAGGCGGGTACAACACCCCGCAACTGCCCGGCGTCATCGTAAACCAGCACATGGTTCTGATAGCGGGGTTTGTGCGCCACCTGTTCCAGTTTGCGCAGGGACTTCAGCGGGATATCAATCAGTAGGGTGTTGACCAGCCAGCCAGGCAAGGCACCGTTGGGGTCGGTATGCTGAACCCAGATCATGCGGGTTTTGTTACCTTCCGGAATCAGGTGATACAGAGTGTCGGAGCGATCGACCCGCACGTAATCCGGATTTTCCGGGCGTTTGTCGGGAACCGCATTGAGCTTCATGATCACATCTCCCTGCCGCTGGTTGCCGTGGGTTCTGATGCGCAGTACATAGTCGCGATCAGTCACTGGCCAGGGCATGTTGTTCACCGAGTAGGCGTAGCGATCTTCAAAACGACCGCCTTCAAACTGGTCAGCCTGTACGCAGCCGTGCACCCATTCCATGCAGGACCCGGGGTTGATCATGACCGCCATGATGTTGGCCAGGGGCACGTCCAGCAGCGCGTCGGCCTTGAACGCCTCGAAGCTCGAGTCCGGGCGGTTGATGGTGTAGATACGGATACCGTGATCCTCGGTTTTCAGCGTCCAGTCCGCGTTTTCTGCCGGTAGTTCTGCCCGAACCGCCAATGACAGGCCCAGGCTCAGTGTCGCCATACCGCCAATGAGCCATCGGCGCCAGTTGCCTGCAGTCATAATCGGACTCCCTCTGGATTCGCGTGATAAACCGGAGGTCAGGCTCCGGATAGCGCTATGGGGCAGAGACTAACACGATGCGCGTTCGGCGATGGCGATGGGAGTAACAGAATGTGAACCAGTGAGCTCAGGATGGCTGGTCCGGGATGCGGTGCCCCGGCACCGGATATCCGGTACCATGGGCTCACGGTCAGTGCAGGTTGTTGTGTTCCGGCAGGGTGACGTTCAGTTCGAGCACTGAACAGTTCTCGTTGCGGTCCAGTTCAACCTGAACCATATCGTCGTCGATCTGCACGTACTTGCGGATGACCGCAAGCAACTCCTGCTGCAGTTGCGGAAGGTAGTCCGGCTGTTCTCGCTGACCGCGCTCATGGGCGACGATGATCTGCAGTCTTTCCTTGGCGACACTGGCGGACGTGTTTTTTTTACTTTTGAAGTAATCGAAGAAACTCATCCCTTATCACCCCTTGAACATCCGTGAGAAGAAGCCTTTTTTCTGGGCGGTGGTGAAGCGGTGTTCCCGTTCTTCGCCCAGTAATCTCGCGACCGCATCTTCATAGGCCTGGCCCGCGTCGCTGGCGTCTTCCAGAATGACCGGCAGCCCCTGGTTGGAGGCGTTCAGCACCACCTGGGACTCGGGAATGACGCCCAGCAAGGGAATCGCGAGAATCTCCTCGACATCCGCCACTGACAGCATTTCGCCCCGCTCGACCCGGCCCGGGTTGTAACGGGTAAGCAGCAGGTGCTCCCTGACCGGGTCCAGGCCCTGTTCGGCGCGCCGGGATTTGCTTTGCAGAATGCCCAGAATCCGGTCGGAGTCCCGCACCGAGGAAACTTCCGGATTGGTCACCACAATGGCCTCATCGGCGTAGTAGAGGGCCATCAGCGCACCATGCTCGATACCGGCGGGGGAGTCGCAGACAATGTAGTCAAAGGTTTCAGACAGTTCGTTGATGACTTTTTCCACGCCTTCCCGGGTGAGGGCCTCCTTTTCACGGGTCTGGGAGGCCGGCAGGATATAGAGCGTATCCACCCGCTTGTCACGAATGAGGGCCTGATTCAGTGAGGCTTCGCCCTGAATGACGTTGACGAAGTCATAGACCACCCGACGTTCGCAGTTCATGATCAGGTCGAGATTACGCAAGCCTACGTCGAAATCGATCACTACCGTCTTGTGGCCTCGACGGGCCAGCCCGGTACTGATAGAGGCGCTGGTGGTGGTTTTGCCGACACCACCCTTACCTGAGGTAATGACAATGATTTTAGCCAAGGTTGCAGTCCTGTTTGCCGAGTTTGAATGAATCAGGCTTCGTTCAGTGGTTTCCCAGCGGTGTAACCACCAGTAGGTCCTCCCTGAGCTCGATCTGGACCGGGATTTTCCAGCCGTTGTCCTGCAGATCTTCCGAGATTTTATAGTGTCCGGCGATAGACACAAGCTCCGCCTCAAGGGACTGACAGAATACCCGCGCGGACTCGAGTCCGTGCACGCCGGCCAGCGCCCGGCCCCTCAGCGGGCCGTAGACGTGGATGTTACCTGCGGCCAGCACTTCCGCGCCAGCCTGAACCGGAGCGAGAATGACCAGATCACCGTCCGGGGCATACACCTGCTGTCCTGAGCGCACCGGCTGGGTCACGATCTTTGCCGCTACCGGGCCGCTAACCGACACCGGGGCGGCGGCCGCAGGCGCTTCGGTTGTCGGGGCCTCTGCGGTCGGGGTATCGGCAGCTGATTCTGCCGGCGCTTCCCGTTGTGTGCCGGCGGGCAGCAGCGCCAGGGATGCATTCCGCGCCAACCGGCGCTGGTCGTCGTCGCCACCCCGAACGCCCACCACATGAATGTTATGACGACGACAGATACCAATGATCTGGAAGAAATCCAGTTCGCTGGATGGCCCTTCGTACTTTTCCAGGCTGATGATCAGTGGAATATCACGAAAAAAACCCGGTGCCTGGCGAATCTTGTCGCGCAGGGTACTTTCAAACGCTTCGGTGTCAAAAAAATGCAACTCCAGAGCCGTCATGGCCAGGGTGGCGCCCTTGAGCCGGAAGCTTTGCCGTGCGCCGGTGGTGGCGGTTTCACTCATGATGGTGTCTCTTCCTTCGCAGTGCCGGCTTCCCCGGCAGGCTTCAATCGTAACGCAGAGCGGTCAAAATGGATGCCGGACCAGCCTGACCCCATGAACTGACGAATGTTGGCGTGGCTGGCGCCGGCGGGTTCGTCAAGTACCTGGTGGTAATGTTCACCAAAGCAGATCAGGGTATCCGCTTCGGAGAGATTGCAGAACTGTGCCAGCGCAAATAATTTGCAGGAACCTTCGTTTTCCCCCGCGCCGTTGTACAACGGGCCATTGCGGAACGCCGTTGGCGTGTAGGTGAAATAACGGTCAACCAGCTCCAGGGAGTCGGCGAAATCCGCATGCCCGCCGCGCAGAGAGGCCAGATGTATCGCCACGGCACGGGTGATGGTCATCACGCCTTGTCGCCTTTATAGGCCTGCTTTTCGCCGGTCTGGTAGCGGGCTTTCCAGTCTTCGTAAGGCATCCCGTAAATGCGGGCTCTGGCGTCCCCGTCACTGAGGGTGAAGCCCCGGTCTTCAGCCTCTGCGCGATACCATTTGGACAGGCAGTTGCGGCAGAAGCCGGCCAGGTTCATCAGGTCGAGGTTCTGCACCTCGGTATGGTCCTGCAGGTGCCTGACCAGGCGCCGGAAGGCGGCTGCTTCGATCTCGGTCTGGGTGGGGTCCGGAATCTGCTGTGTCATGGGTTCAGTGTCCGTTAGTGAGCGTTCCTGACATTCTCGGCATGTTATCGTAAGATACAAGGCTGTATAAATGTACAGATACTCGTCACAACGGCCGTAATTGTATGAGTCAGCGCAAAATCATCCATATCGACTGCGACTGTTTTTACGCCGCCGTGGAGATGCGTGATGATCCTTCCCTTCGACACGTGCCGTTAGCGGTCGGAGGCGCTGGCGGTCGCGGTGTGGTGACCACTTGTAACTATCGGGCCCGTGAATTCGGCGTCCGGTCTGCCATGCCCGGGGCCGAGGCGCGCCGCCGCTGTCCCGACCTGGTGACCGTGCCGCCTGACATGGCCCGTTACCAGGCGGTCTCACGGCAGGTGATGGCGATCTATCGGGAATTGACCGAGCAGGTTGAGCCGCTATCGCTGGATGAGGCGTTTCTCGATGTCAGCGACGTGACGGAGTATCGGGGCAGTGCCACACTGATGGCCGAATTCCTGCGTCAGCGAGTACGCGACGACGTTGGTATCACCGTGTCCGCCGGGGTAGCGCCTAACAAGTTTCTGGCCAAGATTGCCAGCGACTGGAACAAGCCGGATGGCCTGTTCGTGATCCGCCCTGGCGATGTCGCCGATTTTGTCCATGCGCTGCCGGTTGAAAAGCTGTTCGGGGTGGGGCAGGTTACCGCCCGCAAGCTTCATGAGTTGGGCATTGCCACCTGCGGCGATATGCAGCAGGTCAGTCAGGCGCTGCTGGCAGACACCTTCGGCCGTCAGGGGGTGCGACTTTTTCAAATGGCCCACGGTGAAGACGACCGGCCCGTGGTGGTGACCCGTATCGCCAAGTCGGTCAGCGTGGAACGCACATTTTCACGCGACCTGCCGGATAAACGGGCCTGCGAAGCGGTGATGACGACGCTGGTCGAAGACCTCAACCGCCGGCTCGGCCGGAAGGCCCGGCACAAGCCCGTTCACAAGCTGTTTGTTAAAATCCGCTACAGTGACTTTTCTACCCACACGCTGGAGCGGGTAAGGGAGTTCGTCAGTGAGCCGTCGGTGGCTGATTACACGCCGCTGCTGGATGAACTGATGACCGATATTCACCGGCCAGTCCGGTTGCTGGGGCTGGGGGTGCGTTTTCGTAACGACGAGGCGCCGACCACTCAATTGCGCCTGTTCGAGTAAGGGGCGCTGATCAGTTTCCGTATTCCTCTGCACGACCTGACGCATGCGGAAGCAAGCCAGTGCCCGCGGGTAATACCGTTATGGAAACGGGAAACGTAGCGTTCAGGTGGCAAACAGTGTGATGAACAGCGGGTTCAGCAGGGCGACACTGATCAGCGCCAGCCCCGCGCCGATGACGGCGCCGGCGGCGACATCGCTGGGGTAATGCAGACCCAGCACGACCCGGGATGCGGCCACGCTGAGGGTAAACGGAAGCACCATCAGTGCCAGTTCAGGCATCAGTTCGGCCAGCACTGCCGTAAAACAGACCGCATGCAACGTGTGGCCGGACGGGAAACTGTATCGATCCAGCGGCGGGGTGCCGCAGTTGATCGACGGAAACGAAATAAACGGCCTTTCTCGTACCAGCCAACGTTTGAGTCCTTTGTAAGCGAGGGTGCAGAGAATGCCGGTGGTTACCATCAGCAGGGCTGTGGACAGGCCCCTTTCGGGATCAATGAGCGGTAGTGCCAGAATCAGTGCATACCACAGCCAGCCATCGCCCAACCGGCTGACCCCCCGGAAATAATTCTGGATCGGGCGAAATCGCAGGCTGCGATTGATGGCTCGGCACGCGGCGAATTCACGCTGGTCTACCCGGTCAAAGAAGCGAGACGCTTTGCTTGATACCATGGTCACGAGTCCCCGGAGGTGGATAAAACACGAGCTTGGTGAACTGTTCGATCAGTCGGTTCCAGTGAAGATCCATTGCGTCCAGGCGGGCCTGGGTCCGGATACGGTGCAGCCGTGTGGGCTGGTCCGCCAGTTTCAGGGCCGCGTCAATGAATGCATCATTGTCGTTCAGAGGCGCTTTCATGCCGTTGTCTTCATGACGAATGTGCTCGCTGGCAGCAGCGTCGTCAAAGGCGACTACCGCCAGGCCGCTGGCCATGGCTTCGGTAACCACGTTGCCGAAGGTGTCGGTCTTGCTGGGGAACAGGAACAGGTCGCCAGAGGCGTAGTGACGTGCGAGCGCTTCGCCGCGCTGGGTGCCACAGAAAATATAATCGGGATGACGCTGGCTCAGCCGCTTTTTCAGTGGGCCATCCCCCACCAGCACAAACCGCGCCCGTGGGTGCAGACTGCGCAGGCGTTCAAAGCAGGTCACTGCCAGCTGCAGGTTTTTTTCCGACGCCAGTCTCCCGACATACAGAACGGCCCGGTCATCGGGCCCCAGTCCCCAGGCTTCACGCAAGCTGGCATCCCGCTTGGTCGGGCTGAACCGGCTGCAGTCAACGCCGCGACTCCATAGTCCTGTTTCGGCAACGCCCATCGCGGTGAGTCGTTCCTGCATGGTCCGGGTAGGTACCAGCGTTCGGTTGGTCCGGTTGTGGAACCAGCGGCCATAGGCGCACAGCAGTTGCTCCAGAAAGCCGGCCCCATAGTAACGGCTATAGCGGTGGAAATTGGTGTGAAAGCCTGAAGTCACCGGCAGTTGAAGGCGTCGTGCGGCGGTAACCGCTGACCAGCCAAGCGGGCCTTGTGTTGCGACATAGAGTGCGTCTGGTCGTTGATCCCGCCAGAGTCGCACCAGCGTGCCGGGCCGTGCGAAGCCAACGCGCAGGTCCGGATAACCCGGCAGCGGCAGGCCTGCCACGATGTGCTCATCTGAAAACAGGGCGTTACCTGCGCCCGACACGGAGCCGGTCGTTTCGTGCCGTTGATGCGGACGGATCACTGTCACCCGGTGCCCGCGCTTCATCAGCCCCTGGCACAGGTGCCTGAGGGTACTGGCGACGCCATTGATCTCCGGGTCAAAGGTCTCGGTCACAATGGTGATGTGCTGATTGCTGGGCATAAGTCCGGTGGTCCCTGTCTTGTTTGCCATCTGGTCTCGTGTCCGTGCTGGATGACAGTGGCGGATCGGGGTACTGTAGCGGTCCGGTTACAGCCTCATCCCTGATTCACTATGGAAATTTCATGTGACAGTCAGAAGACCGTTTTGTGACAATCGTTTGAATAGTGACCGTTTCTGCCGGCAACGGCAGGACAGGTCTGGCGGGGACATCAGGTCCTGACCAGAAGCCTTTCACCCCATTCGGAGGACGCATGCAGACACGTAAACTGGGACCCACCGATATCGACGTATCGCTGATTTGCCTCGGCACCATGACCTGGGGCCAGCAGAACACCGAGCACCAGGCATTCGAGCAACTGGATCTGGCGACGGCCGAAGGTATCAACTTCATTGACGCGGCAGAAATGTACCCGGTTCCGCCAAAAGCGGAGACCCAGGGACTGACTGAAACCTACCTGGGCAACTGGCTGGCACGACGGGGGCGCCGGGACGATCTGGTGATTGCGTCCAAAGTGGCAGGGCCCGGTAACGGTCTGACCTATCTCCGCAATGGCCCACGGCTTACCCGACAGCACATCCGTGAAGCCTGTGAAGCCAGCCTGAAACGTCTGAAAACGGATTATATCGACCTGTATCAGGTGCACTGGCCTGATCGCAGCACCAATTTTTTTGGCCAGTTGGGGTATCGTCACAACACCGCTGAGCAGTCGACGCCCATTGAAGAGACTCTGGGCGCGCTGAGTGAACTGGTGCAGGAAGGCAAGATCCGTCACATCGGCCTGTCCAACGAAACGCCCTGGGGCACCATGGAGTATCTCAGGCTGGCCGGGGAGAAGGGCTGGCCACGGGTGGTCAGTATCCAGAATCCCTACAACCTGCTTAACCGGTCGTTTGAAGTTGGTCTGGCGGAAATTGCCCACCGTGAACAGGTGGGGTTACTGGCCTATTCACCATTGGCCTTTGGCATGTTGTCCGGCAAATACCAGGGAGGACAGCGTCCGGAAGGTGCCCGTATGACGCTGTTTTCCCGGTTCAGTCGATACAGCGGCGCACGCGGTGAATTGGCGACCCAGGCCTATGTTGATCTGGCAAAAGAACACGGCCTGACGCCGGCAGAACTGGCACTGGCCTACGTCAACAGTCGTGATTTCCTGACCAGTAACATCATTGGTGCAACCAGTCTGGACCAGTTGCGCGAGAACATTGGCTCAGCCCGGGTAGAACTCAGCGAGGAGGTGCTGAAATCGGTGGAAACCCTGCATGCGGATTTCACTTACCCGTGCCCTTGACCGGACCGCTGTGTCAGGGCAGGTCCTGTCCTGACACAGATTGTCACAAAACGCGCCTGAAAATTGACAAAAACCCGGTGATCCGGTGACAAAAAAGCGGTCAAAATGTGTCTGAATTCACAGTCAAATCTGCTGCGTTTATTAGACTTTAGTCTGAGTATTCAATAAACTTCACCGTCAGTTTTTGGTCAGGCAGCTATGATTATTCGACTCTTTCTCGCATTGCTGGTTTTGAACATGGTGGCTTTTGTCGTTCGCGCGGAAGCGGCCGAGCGGCCGTTTGTGGCGGCTGACCAGTTCCCGGAGAACCTCTACGAGTTGCAGGACCGTATGTCCGGCGATTTCGAACGCCACGACGCCAAACAGCTTACAACGCTGGGCTCCCGTTTGCTCAGCTGGCGGTTTGGCAGCGGCAAGGACAATGGACGCCATTACGCCTCGGATGCGGCTATTGCAGATCACGGCATTGCCCTGCTTGACCAGGGCGCCTGTCTCAATCTGAAGTGGAAGTTCTGACGCTCCACTGTTCTGACGCCCCACCGATTGTTGTTCCCCTGAAGCCGTTTCTGATCTCACCGGCGTGCTCACCTGCGGTACCTTGTATCTTTTTATCAGGCCTGCGCATCTGCATAAGGCCCGCTTCTCAGATTGTCTGTCTGGCGTTCCCGTGTGATCATCACCCTTTGTCTGGCGTCTGAAATACGTTTTTCGGCCCTGTATCAAAGGAGTGCGTTGTCCATGTTGCCGGATTCCCCCTCACGCCTGTCCGATCCCGAAGCCTGTGTGGATGCGATTATCGCCAGGGTGGGGCGGGAGATTACCGTTGGCTTGCCGCTTGGACTGGGAAAGCCCATACGACTGGTGAACGCCCTCTACCGGCGTGCCTGCGGGGACCCGAGCCTCCGTCTCCATATTGTGACGGCTATTTCGATGTTGGCGCCAAAGGGTGGATCGTCGCTGGAACGGCGGTTCCTCGAACCGTTTACCCAACGACTTTACGGCGACATTCCGGAGCTTGACTACGCGGTGGACGTGGCGGCGGAAAAATTGCCGGACAATGTCAGGGTGTCCGAGTTCTTTTTCAGGGCGGGCAGCTTTCTCCACAATCGGACCCAGCAACAGAATTACGTCTGCAGTAACTACACGCATGCCGTACGTGACCTGCTGGCCCAGGGGGTCAACGTCATTGCGCAGATGGTGGCGCCGGCGCCGGACGGTTCTGAGGATACGGTCAGTCTTAGCTGTAACCCCGACCTGACGCTGGACTTGATTCCCGCTATTCAGGCGGCCTCTGAGCTCGGTCAGCCGGTGGCGCTTGTTGCCGAACTCAACCGGTTTTTGCCTTATCTGGGGCGTGACGCAGCGGTAGCCAGCACCACCTTCGACTTTGTACTGAGCCGTCCGCAGGATGACTACCCGCTGTTTTCCGTACCACAGATGTCGATCAGCCCGGCGGATCATCTGATCGGCTTTTACGCCAGCACGTTGCTCAGAGATGGTGGAACATTGCAGGTGGGTATTGGTTCGCTCGGGGCGGCGCTGGTACACAGCACTATCCTGCGGCACACGCGCAATGACGACTGGCAGCGGATGCACGCGGTGCTTGATGTGACCGCACGCTTCCCGGTAACAGCTCGCAGTGGCGGCGTCGAGCCGTTCCGGGAAGGATTGTACGGTTGCAGCGAGATGCTGGTGGACGGCTTCGTACACCTGTGGAAAGCGGGTGTGCTGAAACGCAGCGTCTATGACCATGTGGGGTTGCAGACTCTGATCAATGAGGGTCGCATAGGGCCGGACATCACGCTGGACACCCTCGACACCCTGCGGTCGGCGGAATGGATCGACTCGCCTCTGCGGGCGCGCGATGTGAACTGGCTGCAGCGCTACGGCATTCTCAACGACCGGGTAACGTTTCGTGGTGGCCGGCTGGTCGTGGACGATCAGACCCTGGACCCGGACCTGGACCAACCGGAAGCTCGTGAGCGCCTGGAAATGCTGGCTCTGGGGGATCGGCTGAAGGGTGGCGTGCTCATACACGGTGGCTTTTACCTGGGGTCCGCGGATTTCTATCAGGCGCTGAGAGATCTGAAGCCAGAGCAACAGGCACAGCTTTGTATGACCAGTGTCAACTTTGTCAATCACCTCTACGATCACCGTTTCGGCGACCAGAAACTTAAAGTGGCCCAGCGTCGGGCGAGCCGGTTTGTAAACTCCACCATGATGTATACCCTCAGCGGGACCGCCGTGTCGGACGGCCTGGACGATGGTCGGGTGGTGAGTGGTGTCGGGGGGCAGTACAACTTCGTGGCGATGGCGCACGAACTGCCTGATGCCCATTCCATCCTGACGCTGCGAAGCACCCGGGAAACCGGCGGTAAAACGGTTTCCAATATTGTGTTCAGCTACGGTCATTGCACCATTCCGCGTCATCTGCGGGATATTGTGATTACCGAATACGGTATTGCCGATCTGCGCAGCCAGTCGGACGAGGCGGTCTATCTGGCCCTGATCCGGATTGCGGATTCACGGTTCCAGCCGGGGCTGCTCAAGCAGGCTCAGCGCGCGGGTAAGGTTGCCGCTGATTTCCGGTTGCCGCCGCAGTGGTGCGAGAATACGCCGGCGGCGGTGCAGCGGGTGATGGCGGAGGCGGGTCAAGGCCTGTTTCCGGCGTTCCCGTTCGGCTGTGATTTTACCGACACAGAACTGACTCTGGGCAAGGCGCTGACCCGTTTGAAAGCTGCAACGGCAACCCGCCGTGGTAAACTGACCACCGTATGGTCCGCGCTGCGCGCGCCGGCCGTCGATGACACACTGCAACCACTGCTGGCGCGTATGGGGCTGGAACAGCCAACCTGCCTGCGGGACCGTCTGGACCGGCGTCTGCTGGTCCAGGCCCTGCGCCAGATTGACTCACAGGACACACCTGACTGATGCAACGACCAACTGTCTATACGGTTCACTATCGCCTGAAGAATCGTGCGGGCGAGGTGATAGATACCTCTGAAGGTGGCGAACCACTCACCTTCCTGCAGGGTTCCGGAGGTGTCATCCAGGGGATTCAGGAGGCGGTAAAGGGCCGGGGGCCTGGTGATTGTCTGGAGGTCACGGTGCCGCCGGAGATGGCCTATGGAGAGCACGATTCCGAACTGGTTCGGACAGTGCCGCGGTCCGCCTTCGAGGGTGTCGAGGATCTGCGGGTCGGTATGAAGTTCCAGACCAATACTGGCGCCGAGGCACAGATCGTCCAGGTGGTGGGTATTGATGGCAAGCTGGTGCGGGTGGATGCCAACCACCCGCTGGCGGGTTTCACGCTCTATTTTGATCTGGACATTATTCAGGTCAGGGAAGCAACGGACGAGGAGTTGGCCGCCGTCGGCCCGGATCGGTGAATCCGGCGCAGCCCGTCGCCAACCGTCGTTTGTAAGGTTGTGCATAGCTGGCGAAGATCGGTGTCCGGGTTCACCGCTACCGGTTCGTGGAAGATCAGCGACACCAAAGTCGGAGGCTGTTCCAGCAAGCGCCACAAGTGGCGCTGAAAGTCATCGTCGCCAACGAACGGCGCCAGGTGATCGGGCTGGCCGGCGCGTCGATAACCGATGGTGATCGGCTGAATCATCACGCCGCTGTCGACGGCTGACTGCAGCAGGCGACTGTGGAAAGGCAGTACGGTCAGGCCAACGGTGGTTGTGCCCTCTGGAAAAATCAGTACCGACTGGGACTGGTTCAGTGCCCGACTGATCTCGCTGCAGCTCTCACCTGCGCGACCGCTACCCCGGCGGATAAACAGCGTTCCGGCCTGCGTTGCAAGCCAGCCAATCAGCGGCCAGCGCGCTACCTCCGCTTTAGACAGAAATCGCAGTGGTGCAATGCCTCCGAGAACCGGAATGTCTGCCCAGGACACGTGATTACTGACAAACAACACGGGGCCCCGGGCGATGGCGCCTTCCTGTTGAACCCGAAATCCCAGACCGCGAGCGGCGCCACCAAAGCAGAGGCGTGCCCAGGGCGTTCTGTCCAGCGGGCGCCTGCCCAGGTATTCGATAGTCCTGACTGCGATGGCCACCAGGGCGATTAGCAGCAGGCACAGTCCGAACAGGCCAAGGCGAGTGATCAGGCGAAGGGTCTGCATGGCCTACTCCGGTCGTGTCTTGGGCATGAAATGACGGCTGTAGCGGTCAGCAAGCTGACTGACTTCCAGCATCACCAGCAGATCAGCGCAGCGGAATTCGGGGTCCCAGCAGGGAGCGCCGCAGACTCGCGCCCCCAGCCGCATGTACGCTTTGATCAGGGCCGGAACGGCGACCAGGCGGTTGTCTGTAACCGGCAGGGCAAGGTGTGGCAGTGCGCGGCGGGGCAGGACCCGAAAGGCTTCTCCGGTCAGATACTCGCGCTGGAGTTGGGTGGCTATACGCCAGGCTTTGTGACCACCATCCGCCATGCTGATACTTGCGCAACCAATCAGATAATCGACTTGCCTTGCAACCAGGTATTCAGCCACCGCGCCCCAGAGCAGGCTGATGGTCGCCCCATTGCGATAGTCCGGGTGAACGCAGGTGCGACCCAGTTCGGCGAACGTACCGGCATTCTGCTGAAGGCAACTGAGGTCGAATTCACCCTGTGAGTAGAACCCGCCCGCCTGTCGTGCGTCATGCTGGTGCAGCACACGAGTGGTAGCGACCAGGTCACCGGTTTCCGAATCGGTGACGATCAGGTGGTCACAAAAGGCATCAAACCGGTCTGCGTCAATACCGGGGGTGCTCGCGCCCAGGTCGGAGTCGTATTCCTCGGAAAATACCTCGTATCGAAGCCGCTGGGCGGACTCGATGAGGTCCGGATGGCGGGTGACTGTGGTTGCAAGGCGCCGGGACTGGCGGGCTACACGGGCAGACTGTGTGGTCATGGCGTTGTCTCTTTGTGTCCATTTGCAGACAAGCCTATGAAGCCGGTGTGACACCAAAATGAAGTTCGCGTGACGAGCCTGTGACAGCAGTCCGTGGCATGGGTCCGGGTGTGACGCCTGTCACAAACTGTAACCGCCCGTCCGTCCCATGTATTTTTCTGAACAGCATGTATAATTGCTGTTACGGGGCGTAGCCTGTATTGTCGCTTGGAAGCGGGTATTTACAGCAGCTTCGAAAATAAAACCGGATCAGGAAGGAACGGCAGGGTCCGGACATAAGCAGGGGGCCGGCATAACCGACAGGTTGGCCAGCAACGGGCACATAAGAAAGCCTCTGAAAAACCGGATGCGGCGCGTCCGTCCGGCTTTATTCGTGACAGAGGGGCGGGCTCAGGCTCCCGGTCACGGTGTGATCAAGGGTCGCGAATGCCGGCGCGTCTGCTCGCTTCCTGGCCATTTTTCAGAGACTTCCCGGCATAGAGATGGACGGCGTGGAACAAACAAACGAGGCATGGCGAATTCTCATTGTCGAAGACGATGAAAGACTGGCGGATTTAACGCGAGAGTATCTTGAAAGTAACGGTTTGACGGTGACCCTGGAGTCCCATGGCGGCAACGCGGTAGAACGCATCAAGAGCGAGCAGCCGGACCTGGTGGTGCTGGACCTGATGTTGCCTGGGGAAGACGGTCTGTCGATCTGCCGACGGGTCCGGCCAGCCTACACCGGGCCAATCCTGATGCTGACGGCCCGGACTGATGATCTCGATCAGGTGCTGGGCCTGGAGATGGGCGCTGACGATTACGTCAGCAAACCGGTCAAACCGCGGGTGCTGCTTGCCCGCATCCGTGCATTGCTGCGCCGGGTAACCGAGGGCAATGGGACCGATGGCGGCGAGGCCGGTGCGGCGGAAGAGCCAGTACGACTTCAGTTCAACGATCTGGTGGTCGACCGTGCCATGCGTGAAGCCTGGCTGAACGATGAGAGCATCGATCTGACCAGCGCAGAGTTCGACCTGCTCTGGTTGCTGGCCAGCAGCGCCGGCCGGGTTCTCAGCCGGGAAGAGATATTTACCGCCTTGCGCGGCATCGAGTACGACGGCCAGGACCGCTCCATCGATGTTCGTGTCTCCCGCATACGGCCCAAGATAGGCGATGACCCGGTGCACCCGCGCCGGATCAAGACAGTTCGCAGCAAGGGCTATCTGTTCGTCAAGGAAGCCTGATTACGCCAGCTCGTGGTGCCGGTCCTGCGGGCCGGCACCCATGTCCAGGGCAACTCCAATGCCTCTGAAGTTTTTCCTGAAACTCTACGCCCGCCTGACCGGCCTGACGGTGATCGTCATCCTGCTCTGCCTGTTGCTGTTCTGGGGCATCA
The DNA here is from genome assembly GCA_030149475.1 of Marinobacter sp. GTDB lineage: Bacteria > Pseudomonadota > Gammaproteobacteria > Pseudomonadales > Oleiphilaceae > Marinobacter. The sequence goes on along the minus strand of JASBRL010000015.1, from coordinate 51,425 downwards.
ATTCGGTGCGCCTTCAATCATGGCAGGAACGGTTCCCCGCGCCGGTGATGCACTGGCTGGCCTCGGTCCCTGCACCCCGGGACCATTACCCCTGGCTTGAAGCCCTCTATGACTTTGACGACGTCCCGCTGCCCATGCTTTCCGTTGGCCCCGTTATTCGCGAACGTCTGGGTTACGGGCAGGTGGTGACCCTGCCGACCCCGGTGGGGCCGAGGGTTATGATGCTGGACGGACAAGGCGGTGTGCTGAGTCTGCGCCTGCGTGATGTTTATCGTGATGTGTCCGAAGTTACGGCGCTGATGGTTCGTCAGCATCTGAGTGATGTGTTGGCGGCGGATCGGGATGCCGTGATAAAGGGGTTATCGGCGGCTTTTTCTGTGCAGCTTCGGGCCATTACTGAAGACGGCATGTTGCCGGAGGGTTCCGTTCTTGAGCGGGCCATGGAGCGTGGAATCGCGTTTTACAGGGAAGACAACGGCGACGGCCGTGTCCTGATCCGGTTGCGCGACGGCACGCTGGTGCAACAGCGGATGGCGGCTCCGTACAGTCCCTGGGCCTGGCCGGTGATGCTGCTGCTGACACTGTTTATTGGCAGTGTGCTGGCTGGAGCGCTCTATCTGCTGCTCCGTGGCGTAGACCAGAATCTGCGATCGATTGAGTCGGTGGCGGTGCGAATTGCCAGAGGTGACATGGCCGCACGTGTGGACGCGGGCGACAGTACGCTGGTCACGCGTTTGGCACTCGCGTTTAACAGCATGGCCGAGCATATCCAGAGGCTGGTGGGTGTGCAGCGCGAAATGATTCATGCGGTATCCCACGAGCTCCGCACACCCGTCGCCCGGATCCGGTTTGGCGTGCAGATGATCGAGGACTGTGACGACCCGGATGCTCTTCAGAAACAGCTTGATGGTATCGACGGGGATATTCAGGAGCTGGACGAGTTGATTGACGAGATACTTACCTATGCCCGACTTGAGCAGGGTGGCCCGGTCTTCTCCCTGCAGGAGGCGTCGGTCACTGAACTTGTCCGTCAGGTGGTGGACGAGCAGTCGATGATCCACCCCGGCGTTGCCATTGAGTCAGTGATCCCGGAGGCGTCCGAGAGCTGGGCGTTGTCAGATGTGGAGCCGCGATATCTGCACCGGGCCATTCAGAATCTGGTGGGCAACGCGGCGCGCTACGCTGCCGGCCGTGTCAGCATTCACTGCTATTGCGATGAGCAGACCTGTCGGGTTGACGTCGAGGACGATGGCCCGGGTATTCCGGAGTCGGACTGGGAGCGTGTGTTCACGGCGTTTGCCCGCCTCGATGACAGCCGCACCCGCACGTCGGGTGGGTACGGTCTGGGGCTGTCCATTGTGCGGCGAATTCTTTTCTGGCACGGCGGGCAGGCATTTGTCAGTCGCAGCAGCGAGTTGGGCGGTGCCCGCTTCAGTCTGGTATGGCCTCGAAGGAAGCCGGATGGAACTCGGCTCTGACAACGGGATGTAACAAAGTTGCTACACAATTGCCACGGACATAATCGCGCTGGTGACCGACAATCAGAGGCGTAAGGTACTCCTTTTGTGGTTGTAGTTTCAGCAACTTTCCTTGTTTTATTCGTCATTTCAGGGCCGGAATTTCCGGCCTTTTTTTATAGCTGCGACCGTGCACTGTTGCTCGTCCTGAGCCCTGCCATCACCTGATGGTCAATCCAGTTGACCGAGTATGAGGAATTCCAGCAATGCCTTCTGGGCATGTAGCCTGTTCTCGGCTTCGTCCCAGACTACCGAACTGCGATGTTCAAGCATATCTTCGGAAATCTCCTCGCCCCGGTGTGCTGGCAGGCAATGCATGAACAGGGCATCCGGATCGGCAAGTGCCACCAGTGACGGGCTGATCTGATAGTCTGCAAAACGTTTGGCCCGGGTTTTCTGTTCATCTTCCTGTCCCATGGACGCCCAGACATCAGTGACCAGCAGATTGGAACCACGGACCGCTTCTGCCGGATCGTGGATCACGCGTACCCGGCGCCCGGCGGCTGTCAGCCGTTCGGTGGAAGGCTCATAGCCTTCCGGACAGGCAATGCGCAGATTAAAGTCAAACTGTTCCGCGGCATTGATGTAGGAATTGCACATGTTGTTGCCGTCGCCCACCCAGGTAACGGTTGCGCCGCGAATACTGCCTCGATGCTCCCGGTAGGTCTGCATGTCGGCCAGCAACTGGCATGGATGATAGTCGTCAGTCAGTGCATTGATGACCGGCGCCCTGGACATCGCGGCAAAGCGTTCGACCAGTTGGTGATCAAACGTCCGGATCATCACCGCATCCACCATGCTGGAGATTACCCGGGAGGAGTCCTCGACCGGTTCTCCACGCCCCAGTTGCGTATCCCGGGGAGACAGGAACAGGGCGGCTCCGCCAAGCTGGGTCATGCCAGCTTCAAATGAAACCCGTGTGCGTGTGGATGATTTTTCGAAAATCATTGCCAGTACGCGATTTTTCAGGGAGTTTCTGGCGACGCGCTGTCGCCAGTCTCTTTTCAGTTTGCTGGCATGATCCAGTAGCAGAAAGAGCTCGTCCGTGGTCAGGTCATTCAACGTCAGAAAGTGTCTTGCAGGCATGGGGGTGCTCGTTGTCATGGAGTAGATCCGGGTAGGTCGGCAAAGCCGTGTCAGTGCCGGGTATATGATGTCGGGGAGTATTCGCTTGCAGGGGTTCACCCGGCTGTCAATTATGCGCTAATGGAAATAGTAACAGGCTGGCCTGCGGGGAAGCCGCACCAGCGCGTCAGCGTCTCGGGAATTGATCAGCGTCCTTGAGTCAGGTCCGACAGTCTGCCAGGAAAGCCTGTTGGCAGACAGCCACCAAGGAAGCGCTGAATAATTCGCTCGCCGCGTTGCGGTTTCCTGATGGGCCACCAGCCCGCCTGCAAAACCGCGACTTGCGAGCAAACTGCTCTGTAAGCCAGAAGACCAGAAGAGTAAGCGAATTATTCAGCGCTTCCCCAAAGTCTAGCGGTTAATACTTATCAAGGGAACCTCTGATTAAGTCTATTGGCAATTCTGGCTCTCCCTGAAAGCCGGAATCAAGGCGAGGCTTCGCAGGAAGGCTGGTTGCCTTTCAAGAAGGCTCAACACGGAGTCCGGTTTTCAGGGAGAGCCCCTGCGGGCAAGCGTTGAGAGGCTCATTGGCCGCGTTACGACTCTTGGCAAGGACGTCGGCCATTACCTGCGAACCGCGCCTTGCCACTGAGCCTCTCAACACTTGCAGAATCGTCAATAGACTTAATCAGAGGTTCCCAAGACAATGGCGGGCCCGCAGGGGGCGTCGATATTGAGCGGGCTTGAACTGGACAGGATCGGCACCAGAGATTTGGTGCGCTTTCATGCGGGTGTGTACAATGAAGTCATGACTGAGGTCTGAAGCTGAGGACGGCTCCTGTCACCGGGCAACTCCGTTGAACGATGATTTCCCGTGCCGCTCCCTTCAATAACGTTTAATGAGAGGTTGTGTATTCATGGATATTAACGAAACCATCAAAAGCCAGTTGAGTGAGAACCCGGTTATCCTTTACATGAAAGGATCTCCGGAAGCGCCGCAATGTGGTTTTTCCGCCAAAACGGTACAGGCGCTGATGGCGTGCGGCGAGCGTTTTGCCTACGTCAACATCCTGGATAACCAGGAATTGCGCGAAGGGCTAAAGAGCTACTCCAGTTGGCCGACGTATCCGCAGCTTTACGTGGGCGGTGAACTGGTCGGCGGTTGTGACATCGTTGTTGAATTGTCGGAAAGCGGCGAACTGACCAGCATGGTAAAAGCGGCTGTCGGCAAAACCGAGGCCTGATCCGGGTATTGTTTGTCCTGGCGGCTGCTGGCCCATTGGTCAGCGGCCGGGTTCCAGGTAGAAAGTTATCCGGAACTGAAGGCTGGACGAGCCTGCGTCACCGGGTGGTTCCGGAAACGGGCTTGCCCTGAGCGCCGCTCTGAGTATGGACTGATCGTATGCCTGAATCCCCGTAGACTTGATAACATCCGCCCGGACCAGCGTGCCATTTGGCATCAGTTTCAGCTCCAGTTGAAGTGGTTGCAATCCCTGTCTTAAGGTCTGCTTGGGGATCTGGAGCGTTTCTCTGCCCGCTTCTTTTGCAATCTGGAGGATGAGCGTGTCCGAGTAGGACGGCGCATGACTGGCAGTTGGTGGTGTGATCTGGGTAATGGCATTGTCGGCCGCTCCTTCAATGGGCGATCGCGCTCCGTGGCGATCGTCCGGCTCCGGGGCAACCGCCTGCGGTAGTGCCTGCTGAGGCGTCGGGTCTGGCCGGGTCTCTGGTCTGGCCGGCTCAGGGGCTGTGTCAGGGCCCTGGCGGGTAGTAAGCTGCGATTTACCGGTGATCACTTCCGGCTGTGTAACCGGAAGGGGTTCCGTCGAAGGTGATGACGCCGTACTTGCGGGGGACGTGGTACCGGCATCATGCCCTGATCTGACCAGAATCACATTGAGGCTGCTGTTTTGTCGCTGTGTTTGGGGTATCGCAAACTGTGAGAGGCCAGCGGCAATCAGCGCATGAACAAGTAGGGCGACAGACAACGCCAGAAACATCCGGTACTTCGCCGGCAAGCGGTTGATACTACCGGTTTCCAGCATGACGATCGACAAGCTCCGGGGGCTGCTTGAACAAAAGACCGCAAGGCCTGGAGTAACTCTGAGTACCTCTGCCAGGGTTGCTGGCCATTCCGGCTCGCCCTGTCAGAGGTTTCTCAGGCCGATTTGCGCCGCAGACTGCCCATAACGGCATCCAGCGCCCGATCAATCAGGGCACCCTGCTCCAGTATTGTTAAACGGCCACGACGCATCTCATGAGCCAACTCCGTTCTTGTTTTTTCGATAACCTTCAGCCCCATCCGGTTTACAAAGACAAAACAGTCAGCTTCTTCAATGATCGCCGACAATTTGCAGCGGAAACTGGCACCGTTGACGAGGTTGAACTCGACCCAATGACCGATTTCAATCAGCTCAATTTGTGCTATGTATTCCGCGATTGCGGCATCCTCGAGTTCCTGCTGGCGTTCGATGGCGGTTTGCTGAACAACCGGGACGTCTTCTTCAGCCGACCTCTCGGGCGGCGTTTCGCGGGCCTCGGCAAGAGCATGGGCGCGAAAAGCTTCCGTCAGTTCGTGTTTGAGCTCGGACATCATATCGTCGAGTTTGCTGGAGTTGTAGGACACTTCCTCCAGGCCTGCCCGCAGTGCTTTCAGCAACGCCGGAACAACCCTTACCCATTCATCACGCTCTTCATCGTCCAGGTGTGGGTGCAGACACCAGATCAGGTCATCGACAACCCGTACCGACTGGTTCCATCGGTGTTCGACGTCATCGCGCAGGTAAGCGAGAAACATGACACGGCTCCAGCCGTTCTGGAGAATGTCCCGAATGGACTCGGATATTCTGTGGCGCGCCAGTTTTTCCTGCAGTAACTGGTCAACCGTCTGTTGGGCTTTCTGTGACTTGATGCGGCCCCGTTCGGACTCCCGGGTACGCTGCTCAACCAGATTGGCCTTGCGGTTTTCGCGGGCCAGGAACTGATCGAACTCCTCGCCCAGTTTGTCGAACAGCGTCAGGTCGCCGTCGAACTCATTCAGTATCCGCATGACGATGGTGTGAATCTGATCGTAAAGTTTGTCGCGGGCCTTTTCGTCACTGTCGCTCCACCCGATGCCGGCGCGGGCAAGGGTGTTCAGCAGTTTCCTTGCGGGGTGGTTGGCCTTGCTGAAAAATGATTTGTCTTTGATCACGACCTTGAGGATCGGTATCTGTAACCGGCTGATCAGTACCTGAATGGGTGCTGACAGGTTGTAATCATCAAGGATAAATTCAAACAGCATGGACACAAGGTTGATGAGGTCCTCGTCCATTTCATCCAGTGCAGGCTTCTTGCCGTCGGTGGTGTGGGTGTTACGGAGCAGGTGTTCGACCAGTGCCCTGAGGTCGACCACCAGAGGCTCGCCTTCGCTCAGGTCAGTGCCGGTGTAATCCCGGGGCTGTTGCTGGGGCAGAGCAGACAGCAGTTGGAACAGTTCCGTGTCGGCCACTACGTGCAGGTTGGGATCGGACGATCTCGGGGTAGCACTCCCGCCCGCTGCCCGCTGTTGCGCAAGCATCTGTCTGATCTGCTCGAACAGCGCTTCATCGCGGCGGTTGTCTGCAACGCCACTGCTGTAGTCGGTTGAGGAAGTATCCTCGGCCACGCTCCGGGACTGGCCGGAAACTGGCCTCCGGCCCTGTTCGCCTGCTTTGCCATGGTATCGGAAATTGGGAATCACGCCAGCCTGGATCATAATCCGGTTGGCTTCGTCCAGCAGCATCCCGAGATTGGAGACCACGTATCGGTCGAACTGCTTGAGCACAATCAGCCGTTCCCGAATCTCGATTTCAAGGGCCTGGGTCGCTTCAACGAAGGCACTGCAGAGATGCTCCGGGGCCATCGGGTTAACCGGATTTTCTTCGGAGGCCGATTGATAAACGGCACTGAAGCGTGTCTGAAGCTGAATCAGCGGTCCCTGAAAATACGCGCGGGACTTGGTGATCATCGCGTTCAGGGCGACCTGTTCTTCCAGGTCGTCGTTTTGCACGAGTGACAGGGTGTCGGCGGTGGCCTGACTGGATTTTTCGGGAATCGCTGGCCCGCTCGCCCCGGGGGGGTGACTGAACAGATTCGCAACCGATGCCTGAAAGTGCTTCTCGACACCTTTACGCTTGATTCGAATTTCGCGCATGGCCTCGAAATAGCGGTTTTGCTCGTTGTTGCTGCGGGCGTTGTTGGCCAGTTCGAACAGCGAGTCATCAACGGCGTCAAAGGCACCCTGCAACAGGTCCCCCAGGCCCGCAACCACGGTGTCTCGAATCCGGGTAAGCTCTTTTGGCAATGCCACTGCGTCTCCCGAGCCTTTGTGCTCATGAAGATAGTGTATGCCGGACTGCTTGTTCATGACCGACTCCCATTACGCCCCAACCGGATACAAAATCTGAGCATACCTGTTTTTTTCTGCCTTTACGGGTAATCTACAGTAGATTTACAAAATGAAACATGGGCAATTTCTATTTAATCAGAGGTTCCTTAGTCTCCGAAAAAGTAACTGAACCGCACAATGGCCGTCCTGACGGAAGCGGCAGTCGTTGAAGACAAACGGTTTATCCGTTGACGTAAACCGGCCCCACCCCCATGCTCCAGATAACGACGCTGATGGCGAGCAGGCCCACGAACATCACCAGCCCTACGGTCAGCACTGACGATGCAAACATGAACCCACGGCCTTCCGGGATTTTCATAAGAATGGGCATGCCTTCGTACAGCAAGTAGACTGAGTAGGCGACAGCCACTAATCCCACCGCCATATTGACCCAGACATTGGGATAAGCCGCGATCACACCTAACAGAAAAACCGGCGTTGCGGTGTACGCTGCCAGGATGATGCCTTTCGGGTTGTCGTCGCGCACCTCGTAGGTGGCTGCGAAGAAGTCAATGAACCGCCCGATGATATAGATTCCCGCAAGCATTGCGGCATAAAAGAGTGCGCTCAACTGCAGGGCGCTGCCGCTGGTCAGACGAATGATCTGCCCATCACCAATTTGCCAGCCAACCTGGGTGGTTCCGTAAAAGCCGGCGGCCGCTGGAATCAACGCCAGTACCAGAATGTGTCCGAAGTAAAGTTTTCGCAGGGATTCCGAATCCTTGCGAATGGCTTCCCACTCTTTGTCCGGGTGCGTCAGTAATCCAACCGTATGGCCTAGACTCATGGATAGAGCTCCTGTTGTTATTACGGCATCGATTTCAGTGTTGGTAGTTAATACGGCGGGGTCAAGAAAATGGTTAAATTTTGATCTTGTTAAGGTGGGAGCTGCTATAACAGAAAGGTCTAAGGAAGCGCGGAATAATTCGGTTGCCCTTCTGGCTGACCTGAACAGTGCAGTGGCAAGGCGGGCCAGGAGGGTAACCGAATTGTTCAGCGCATCCTTGACGAAGTTGTCACCTGGCAGAACGCCTTTTGCGACGGGGAAGAGGATGGACGATGGCTGCTTTGACAACGTTGTCCTTGATCTGCAGAACTTCCAGCCGGTGGCCGCCCACCTTCAGGCAGACGTTGGTATCCGGGATGCTCTCCAGGGCTTCGGTAATCAGGCCATTGAGGGTTTTCGGTCCATCAGTGGGCAATTTCCAGCCCAGCGTCTTGTTGATTACCCGCACGGCTGCGGCCCCGTCAATGATAAATGTGCCGTCGTCCTGGGGAATGACATCGGGACTGGTGGCCGCGTAGTCTGTGGTGAATTCGCCGACAATTTCTTCAAGTATGTCTTCAAGCGTCGCCACGCCCAGCACATCCCCGTATTCATCCACTACAATGCCAAAGCGCCGTTTGGCTTTCTGGAAGTTGATCAACTGGGTGTTGAGAGGGGTGCTTTCAGGCACGAAATAGGGTTCCCGGCATAGTTGCATGATCATCGCTTTGTTGATGTCATCCTGCATAAGCAGCTTCGAGGTGTTGCGCAGATGGAGAATGCCCTGAATGTTGTTGATGTCTCCTTTGTAGACCGGCAGACGGGTATGCTGGCTGTTACGGAGCTGGCGTAAGACTGAGTCCATGTCATCGTTGAGGTCTATGCCGACAATCTCATTCCGGGGGATGAGTATGTCGTTCACGGTGACTTTCTCGAGATCCAGAATGCTTACCAGCATATCTTTGTGCTTGCTGGGAATCAGGGCGCCGGCTTCGTTGACCAGTGTGCGCAGCTCTTCACGGCTCAGGTGGTCATTGGCCGCCTGGTTGGCGGAGACGCCGATGAGCTTGAGAATGGCGCCGGTCAGGAGGTTGACCAGCCAGACCATTGGATAAAGGAACTTGAGCAGGGGGCCGAGAACGTGGCTTGCCGGGAATGCTATTTTTTCCGGGAAGAGTGCGGCCAGCGACTTCGGCGTTACCTCGGCAAAAATCAGAATGACGATGGTCAGCAGTACGGTGGCGATGGCAATGCCGGCATCACCCCAGATGCGGATAGCGATGACGGTGGCAATCGAGGACGCAAGAATATTGACAAAATTATTGCCAATCAGGATGACGCCAATCAATTGATCGGTCCGCTTGAGCAGGTTATTGGCCCTTTTGGCACCCCGATGGCCGGTTTTGGCCAGATGCTTCAGCCGATACCGGTTCAACGACATCATGCCCGTTTCGGAGCTGGAGAAAAAGGCGGACAGCACGATGAGCCCGACCAGAAGGGAAAACAGCGCCGTCAGCGATGCCTCGTTCAAACAGACAGATCCTTTTGTTGCGACTAGACAAGAAAAATAGGGGTGTCGGCAGGGCTGTGTCAAGAACTTAAGGAAGCGCTCAGAAACCCTTGTGGAAAATCAGCTCGAGCACAAACTTGCTGCCGTAAAATCCGATCATCAGCAGAAGGCATCCTGCCAGAGTCCAGCGACTGGCAGTGATGCCGCGCCAGCCCTGCGTGTAGCGGCCGATCAGCAGAGCGACAAAGACCACCAGTGAGACCAGGGAAAACACGGTTTTATGAACCAGATGCTGCGCAAACAGGTCATTGACAAACAGCGCGCCGGTGGTAATTGCCAGAACAAGCAGTATGACGCCTGCCCAGACCAATTCAAACAGCAGCGATTCCATGGTCTGCAAGGGCGGCAGATTGCGCACCAGCAGGCTGTTGTAATTCTGTTTGAGCTGTCGATTCTGGATGTACAGAAGCAGCGCCTGGGCAGCCGCCAGCGTGAACAGGCTGTAGGCGGTAATTGATAGCGCGATATGCGACATCATGCCCCAGTTGTCTTCGGCAATGAAACGCGGCGGCGAGTGGAATATCAGGTTGAAGATCACCGTCAGCCCGGCCAGCGGGTATATGCACAGAAACAGGTTCTGCAGCGGCTTGCGCAGATTCAGGATCAGCAGTAGCGCGACGATCAGCCAGGAGATCACCACCGAGCTTTGAAAAAAACCGAAATTCAGTGCACCGTGGGACTGAATTGTATCCCAGATGAGTGCGCCATGGCTGGTCAGGGCCAACGTGCCGACCAGTGTCACGATGGCGATGCTGGTGTGAACCCGGCCCCGGAAGCTGAGGGCCTGAAGTGCGGTCCCGATGCTGTAGAGAAAAAGTGTGGTTACCGCGAGAATCAGGGTTCCCATGACGTCCTTTTTACTGAAAATGCCAGTTACGGATGTGGTCGTTTGACGGCTGAATTGACCGGGCAGGTCGTTTCAGGGCGCTAGTCTGGGTATAATGTCGCGATTGTGCAACCGGAATCAACCGGTTCCTTGATCAAGTACTCAACCAGCAGGGGCATTGACTGACGCCATGTTTGAAAATCTCACCGATCGACTGTCCGGCAGTCTGAGAAAGATCTCCGGCCAGGCCCGGCTTACCGACGACAACATCAAAGACACTTTGCGCGAAGTTCGCATGGCGCTGCTGGAGGCCGATGTTGCTTTACCGGTGGTGAAGGCATTTGTGGAAAGTGTAAGGGAACGGGCGATTGGCCAGGAGGTGATGCGCAGTCTTACGCCGGGCCAGGTATTTGTAAAAGTGGTCCAGCAGGAACTGGAGCGTGTTATGGGGTCGGGCAATGAAAGCCTGAACCTGGCAACTCAGCCGCCTGCGGTGATCATGATGGCCGGCCTGCAGGGGGCTGGTAAGACCACTACCGTAGCCAAGCTCGCCCGCTTGCTCACTGAGCGGCAGAAAAAATCCGTCATGGTTGTCAGTGCGGATGTTTATCGCCCGGCGGCCATCAAACAGCTGGAAACCCTGGCGGGTGAAGTGGGTGTGGCATTTCATCCCAGTTCTGCCGACGAGGATCCGGTTGCCATTGCCGAGGGGGCGATCGACGCGGCCCGCAAAAAGCATATTGATGTGGTGATTGTGGACACCGCTGGCCGTCTGCACGTGGACGACCAGATGATGGGCGAGATCGGCCGGCTGCATAAAGCGGTCAATCCGGTCGAAACCCTGTTTGTGGTCGACGCCATGACCGGTCAGGATGCCGCCAATACCGCCAAGGCATTCAACGATGCACTGCCTTTAACCGGTGTGGTGCTGACCAAGACCGATGGCGATGCCCGGGGCGGTGCGGCGCTCTCAGTGCGTCACATTACGGGTAAGCCGATTAAGTTCCTGGGTGTGGGAGAGAAAGTCGACGCGCTGGAGCCGTTCCATCCGGATCGCGTGGCATCCCGCATACTGGGCATGGGTGATGTGCTCTCGCTGATTGAGGAAGCAGAGCGCAAGATTGATAAGAAAAAGGCTGAGAAGCTGACCCGCAAGATCAAGAAGGGCAAGAGCTTTGACCTGGAAGACTTCCGCGACCAGCTCCAGCAGATGAAGAGTATGGGCGGCATTGGCGGGCTTCTCGACAAACTGCCCGGTATGGGGCAGATGGCTCAGGCGGCGCAGGGGGCGGTCAACGACAAAAGCATGGGGCAGCTGGAAGCCATTATATGCTCGATGACGCCGAAAGAGCGTCGCTACCCTGATGTAATCAATAATTCCCGCAAGCGTCGCATCGCCTCGGGGTCGGGAACCCAGATACAGGACGTCAATCGTCTGCTCAAGCAACACAAACAGATGCAGAAGATGATGAAAAAATTTGGCAAAAAGGGCGGTATGGCCAACATGATGCGCGGAATGCAGGGTATGATGCCGCCCGGTGGCGGAGGCATGCCGCCATTCGGGCGCTGATGCCTGATCACGGTCAGCGCCGGGCGGCGGTCGCCCATCTGCCCCAGGGTGAGTCGAGGCAGGTTGTCGGCACTTGCCGGTGTGGCGTGATCTGTGGTGTTGCCACCCTGCTGACGCCTTTAATTCAGGGCCTCAGCGCATGCCGGTCGGGTTGCGGGGTTGTCAATCCGGCACTCAGTAAAAACCAGAATGCTTTGCCTGTTTTCTTCGGCAAGGTTTTAGCATAGAATAGCGCCCCTTTCGAGTATGGGTCTTCGCGCTGACCGTGGGTTGGTGAGTGTGAATCGTACAAAGTTCGTACAACAGAACAGGATATTGGTCGAAATGGTAATAATCCGTTTGGCTCGCGGCGGCTCCAAGAAGCGCCCGTTCTACCATCTGACAGTCACTGACAGCCGTAAAGCTCGCGACGGCCGCTTCATTGAGCGTGTTGGTTTTTTCAATCCGGTTGCTCGCGGTCAGGAAGAACGCCTGCGTGTTGACCAGGCTCGCATTGATCATTGGGTCGCACTGGGTGCGCAGACCAGTGACCGCGTTGCTCAGTTGCTGAAAGGCAACAAAGCTGCCGCGTCGGCTGAGTAACGCCTGATTTTCCGGGGGTCTGGGCATGGCGCAGCGTTCGCAGGAAACTGTGATTGGCCGGATCACCTCGGTATTTGGGGTAAAGGGTTGGCTAAAGGTGTACTCCTACACCGACCCGGTTGACGGCATTCTTGATTATTCAGAGTGGACAGTAGTGCGTGATGGTAAACGCACTCCGGTCAGGCTCGAAGAGGGGCGTCGGCACGGTCCTGGTATTGTGGTCAGCCTCAGGGGGGTGGCCGACCGGGATCAGGCCAGGTTGCTTTGCGGTGCTGATGTCGTGGTTCCCGTCGATGCGCTGCCGCCCCTGCCGGAAGGCGAGTATTACTGGTTTCAGCTCGAGGGTTTGCGGGTTGAAACGGTCGATGGAGAGGACCTGGGGATCGTCAGGCATCTGATGGAAACCGGGTCGAATGACGTGTTGGTGGTGTCAGCGTCGCCGACATCCATTGACCAGCGGGAACGCCTGATTCCCTATTTACCGGATCAGGTGGTCAAATCGGTGGACTTGTCCACGGGGCGGTTGGCAGTGGATTGGGACCCGGAGTTTTAGCCGGTGTGGATTGGCGCTGTCAGCCTGTTTCCGGACATGTTTGAGGCAGTCACAGAGTTCGGCGTGACCGGTCGGGCGGTTCGGAGTGGGCTCCTGTCTTTACGGACCTGGAACCCGCGGGATTTCACTCATGATCGTCACCGGACAGTGGACGATCGGCCCTATGGCGGCGGCCCCGGCATGCTGATGAAAATCCAGCCCCTTCGGGACGCGATCCATGCGGCCCGGGAGGCGGCCCCCGCGCCGGCGTGTGTGGTCTACCTTTCGCCTCAGGGTGAAACGCTGAATCAGGCGCTGGTCGAGTCACTGGCCGCTCAGCAGTCGCTGATTCTGGTTGCCGGCCGCTACGAGGGTGTGGATGAGCGCCTGATTGCGGCAGAAGTTGATCGGGAAGTGTCGCTCGGGGATTTTGTGCTGTCGGGCGGCGAACTTGCGGCGATGACCGTTGTTGATGCGGTTGCACGCCTCATCCCCGGAGCGCTGGGTCATGCGCAGTCGGCAGAACAGGATTCCTTTGCCGACGGTTTGCTGGACTGTCCGCACTATACCCGGCCCGAAGTGTATGAAGGTCAGGGGGTGCCGGATGTATTGCTGAGTGGCCACCATGATCAGATTCGGCGTTGGCGGCTTAAACAGTCGCTGAGGCGAACCCGGGAGCGACGCCCCGACCTGCTGGAACAGCGGGTGCTTACGGACGAAGAGCGTGAGCTGCTGGAAGAACTTTTGAATGAACCGGATGCCTCTGAACCGTCAGGGCATTAAAAGATTGAGTATCAGGAGCATACGATGAGCGGCAAGAATAACATCATCAGTCAGATTGAAGCAGAACAGATGACCAAGGAAATTCCGGCGTTTGCGCCTGGTGATACCGTGGTTATCCAGGTACGTGTGACCGAGGGCAACCGCGAGCGCCTGCAGGCGTTTGAGGGTGTGGTCATCGGCAAGCGTAATCGGGGCATGAATTCATCGTTCACCGTCCGCAAGATTTCTTACGGTGTCGGTGTCGAGCGTACGTTCCAGACGTTCAGCAAGCTGATTGACAGCATTGCCGTAAAGCGTCGCGGCGACGTGCGTCAGGCCAAGCTGTACTATCTCCGCGACCTGTCTGGCAAGGCAGCACGCATCAAGGAAAAACTGGGCTGATAGACCGGCAGACGGTGACATCAGCTCCGTTTTTTCAGGACTGTGTAGAACGCGTAGAAAAAAGGCAGCCACTGGCTGCCTTTTTTCTGGGTGGACCGAAAAGCTGTCCGGGCTCGGTCTCTCTCACCGTCGATGCTGGTAGACGTGGGCATCCGCATGACTGACAAATGCAGTGATTTCAGCGCGATTGATACAATGCTCATCAGCCGTTTTGTTGAAGCGTTGTGGTTGGAGGAGGGGTTGGGGAAGCAAACGCGTGCGGCGTATCGAAGCGACCTGATTCAGCTTTCCCGCTGGCTGCGTGCGCGGACGCTACCGTTGACGCTGGACAAGGTCACGCGGACCGATCTGCTGGCCTGGATAGCCCGGGGGTTTGCAGATGGCCGCAAGACCTCAACTGCTGCGCGCCGCCTGTCAGGGCTGCGGCGTTTTTATCGATACCTGTTGCGGGAAGGCCTGATCGCTGAGGATCCGACACTTCGTATCGACAGCCCGACATTGCCCCGGCGCTTGCCGGAGTCCCTGTCGGAAAGCGACGTTGACTGTCTGCTGCATGAACCTGATCCTGAACAGCCGCTGGAACTGCGTGACCGGGCCATGCTGGAAATTCTGTACGGGTGTGGTCTGCGGGTATCGGAACTGGTGTCATTGCGGGTCGACCAGGTGAATATGCGTCAGGGCGTGGTCCGGATCATCGGCAAGGGTAACAAGGAGCGGTTGATCCCACTGGGTGAAGAGGCGGTAGACTGGCTGTTACGTTATCGGGGGTCGGCACGCCTTGAATTACTCAAAGGCAGGGCATCCGATGCGCTTTTTCCTGGCAACCGGGCCGAAGCGATGACCCGACAGACATTCTGGTATCGGGTAAAACTCTATGCCCGGCGATGCGGCATCCGGAAGCATCTGTCGCCGCACACATTGAGGCATGCCTTTGCAACGCACCTGGTGAACCATGGCGCGGATTTGCGGGTGGTGCAGATGTTGCTCGGACACTCTGACCTGTCGACCACGCAGATATATACTCATGTCGCCCGGCAGCGTCTGCAGTCCTTGCATCAGGCTCACCATCCGCGGGGCTGACAGCCCCGGTGGACGATGGCCGATGCGGGTCGGTAAAAATGATTGGCAGACGGCATACGGATTGATGTTCAATATCACAGTGGGTGGATTGGCGTGACAGCAATGTCGTCCATTGCCGGTGAGTCGATGATTCGATGAGTCGATAAAGAGAACAGCGCGAGTGACGATGACGTTCTGGCGGACAGGTTGATCCTGAGTCTGCGGCTCAGGCAATGGCTCGGTGCGAGCCGGCGCGCTTTTTAGTCAATTAATGATATATCATGCAGTTGCACAGCCATTCATCGGAAACAGGGGTGTCAGTTTGAAAGAGGTCAGGGTTGGAATCTGCGGTCTGGGAACCGTCGGTGGCGGTACATTCAGAGTGCTGGCCAGAAATGCCAGCCTTATTGCGGGCCGTGCGGGCTGTAACATCCGGGTTACCCGGGTGGCGACCCGGACACCCCGGGCCGATCTGGACCTGGGGGGTATTCCGTTTACCACCGATGTCTTCGACGTTGTCAACGATCCCGATATCGATGTGGTGGTTGAGTTGATCGGCGGTTATGAGCCGGCCCGTGAACTGGTACTGGCCGCGATTGCCAAGGGCAAGCACGTGGTCACCGCTAATAAGGCATTGATCGCCGTTCATGGCAACGAGATTTTCGAAGCTGCCGAGGAGAAAGGCGTCATTGTGGCGTTCGAAGCGGGTGTGGCCGGTGGTATTCCGGTCATCAAGTCCATCCGGGAAGGCATGGCAGCCAACCGTATTGACACCATTGCCGGCATCATCAACGGGACGGGCAATTACATTCTGACGGAGATGCGCGCCGGTCGCGAGTTTGCCGAAGTGCTCAGGGAAGCGCAGGACCTTGGCTATGCCGAAGCCGATCCGACGTTTGATGTAGAGGGCGTGGATGCCGCGCACAAGCTGACCATTCTGGCGTCCACCGGTTTCGGAGTGCCGCTCCAGTTCACGCGCGCGTACACCGAGGGCATTTCGACGATCACCCCTTACGATATTGCCCACGCTGAACTGCTGGGCTATCGCATCAAACACCTGGGCATCGCCCGTCGTCGCGATGACGGTATTGAGCTACGGGTTCACCCGACGCTGGTACCCCGCAGTCATCTCATTGCTCAGGTGGACGGCGTGCTCAACGCGGTGCTGGTGGATGGTGACGCAGTTGGCCAGACCATGTACTACGGTCCGGGCGCTGGTGCCGAGGCGACCGCCTCGGCGGTCATTGCGGACATCGTGGATGTGGCCCGCTCGGTGATCTACCAGAGTGGCCAGCGGGTGCCCTATCTCGGGTTCGATCCGGGTGCAGTGGAAGATCTGAATGTGCTGTCCATGGATGACATACAGTCGGCCTATTATCTGCGTATCCAGGCGCTTGACCGTCCGGGCGTTCTCGCCAAGGTGTCGTCGATCCTCAGTGAACACGGTATCAACATCGAGTCAATCATGCAGAAAGAGTCTGAACTGAAGGATGGCCGTATCCCGGTGATTATCCTGACCCACACGGTGCAGGAGCGTCAGATGAACCGGGCCATCGAAGACCTGGAAGCGCTGGCCGACGTGGAAGGTCAGGTTGTCCGTATCCGTGCCGAAAACTTCAATTGACAGGAACGCAAGGTGAGATACATCAGTACACGCGGCTCCGCGCCGGCGTTGGGTTTTGAAGATGTTTTGCTGACAGGACTGGCTCCCGATGGCGGCCTGTACGTTCCTGAGTCACTGCCCCGTTTCAGTGTCGAGGAGATCCGCAGCTGGCGAGGGCTGTCCTACAGCGAGCTTGCATTCAGGGTGATGCATCCGTTTGTAGAGGACGCAGTGCCCGCGGATGATTTCCGCTCCATGCTGGATGAGACCTATGCGGTGTTCACCCACGGTGCGGTGGCGCCGCTGGTCCAGCTGGACAGCAACGAGTGGGTCATGGAACTGTTCCGCGGACCCACACTGGCGTTCAAGGATTTTGCGTTGCAGTTGCTTGGCCGGCTGCTGGACTATGTGCTGGAGAAGCGTCAGCAGCATGTGGTCATTATGGGAGCGACGTCGGGTGATACCGGTTCGGCGGCGATCGAGGGCTGCCGGCGCTGCCAGCACGTGGATATTTTCATTCTCCATCCCCACCAGCGGGTGTCGGAGGTACAGCGCCGCCAGATGACGACAGTGGCTGGTGACAACATCCACAACCTGGCGATCAAGGGCAACTTTGACGACTGTCAGAGGATGGTGAAAGCCAGCTTTAATGATCAGTCGTTCCTGGGCGGCAAAACCCGGCTCGCGGCGGTCAACTCGATCAACTGGGCGCGGATCATGGCCCAGATTGTCTATTATTTTCATGCCTCACTGGCCCTGGGCGGCCCCGACCGCAGCCTGTCGTTTTCGGTGCCGACCGGTAATTTCGGCGATATTTTCGCGGGTTATCTGGCACGGCAGATGGGACTGCCGATCAATCAGCTGGTGATCGCGACCAACCGCAATGACATCCTGCATCGCTTTATGAGTGGCAACCGGTACGAGCAGCATAAGCTTGAACATACCCTGTCGCCGAGTATGGACATCATGGTGTCCAGTAACTTCGAGCGCCTGCTGTTCGATCTCCACGGTCGTGATGGCCAGGCGGTGAAGGATTTGCTGGAAAATGCCAGCCAGGGTCCGGTCAGTATTGCCGATTACCGCTGGAAGCACGCCCGTCAGCTGTTTGACAGTGAGGCGGTGGATGATGAGGCAACCTGCGCAATGATTCGTGAAATCTATCAGCAGAACGAATACCTGCTGGATCCCCATACCGCGATCGGCGTGAAAGCCGCCCGAGACTGCCGTCGTGACCCGCAGGTACCGATGGTCACCCTGGGTACCGCCCACCCGGCGAAATTCCCGGACGCCATTGAGCGGGCTGGTCTGTCGGTGCGTCCCGAATTGCCCCGGCACATGGCTGATCTGTTTGAGCAGGAGGAGCGGTTCACGGTGCTGGATGATGATATCGGTGCGGTACAGAGCTTTATTGCGGAGCACTGGAAACATGGGTGAGGGTGTGCCGGCGGGATGATGGGTTCCAAAAAAATTCTGCGGCGTCCTGTTCCGGTATCGGTGCCTGACCTGGGTAGTGATTACCCGCCCTTGCTGCATCGACTTTATGCTGCGCGAGGGGTGACCTCGGAAGCTGAACTGCGTTATACCCTGCGTGAACTGGAGTCACCGGCCCGGCTTAAGGGTATCGACGGCGCCGTTGACCTGATTGCCGCGGCTATCCGCGAGCGGCAGCGGGTGATGATTGTCGGTGACTTTGACGCCGACGGGGCTACCAGCACCGCGGTTGCCATGCTGGGATTGTCGATGTTCGGGCTGGCCGGGGTGGATTTTCGGGTGCCTAGCCGCTTCTCCGATGGTTACGGTCTGCAGCCGGGCATCATCACCCGGCTGCAGGAAGAGGGTGGGGCGCTGCCGGACCTGCTGATTACCGTCGATAACGGCATTTCAGCGATAGAGGGCGTTGAGGCTGCGCAGGCGCTGGGCATCCGCGTGATTGTCACGGATCACCATTTACCGGGGAAGACGCTGCCGCCTGCGGACGCGATTGTGAACCCCAATCAGCCCGGCTGCGAATTCCTCAGCAAGCATGCTGCGGGGGTGGGCGTGATGTTTTACGTGCTCACCGCCCTGCGCCGGCACTTGCGGGAAACGGGTGAGCTGGACGAGGCCCGGCAGCCTAATCTGGGCCGTTTGCTGGATCTGGTGGCACTGGGCACCGTGGCGGATGTGGTGCCTCTGGATCACAATAACCGGATATTCGTCGAGCAGGGATTGCGCCGCATCCGTCAGGGTGAGGCGCGCCCCGGTATTCTGGCGTTGCTGGAAGTTGCCGGACGGGATCATCGTGAAATCTCCGCAGTCGACCTGGGCTTTGCTGTGGGCCCCCGGTTGAATGCGGCCGGGCGCCTGGATGACATGGGTGTGGGGATTGCCTGCCTGTTGGCCGACACCCGGGATGAAGCCCTGCGTCTGGCCACGTTGCTGGATGGTCTGAACCGTGAGCGGCGGAGCATTGAGAGCGGCATGAAGGATCAGGCCCAGGAGTTGCTGGCCTCGCTGTCGCTGGATATTGAGGGATTGCCGTGGGGCCTGGCGCTGTTCGACCCCGACTGGCATCAGGGCGTGATCGGTATTCTGGCCGCCCGCTTACGGGAGCAGACTCATCGGCCGGTCATTGCCTTTGCACCGGGGGGCGACGGCGAGCTGATCAAGGGCTCGGCCCGGTCCATCCCCGGGCTGCACATTCGTGATGTGCTGGCGGTGGTGGATGCGCGCCATCCTGGCCTGCTGAAAAAATACGGTGGCCATGCCATGGCCGCCGGTATGACCATGGCTCAGTCGGACCTGCCCGCGTTTGCCGACGCCTTCGATGAGGCTGTGCGGGCGAGTGTCTCGGCAGGGGACCTCGAAGCAGCCATCACTACGGACGGGCCTTTGACCAGCGCCGAACTCAATCTGGATACGGCCTCGCTACTGCGCAGGGCCGGCCCCTGGGGGCAGCATTTCCCGGAGCCGCTATTTGATGGCGAGTTTGAGGTGGTTCAGCAGCGCATTGTCGGGGCAAACCACCTCAAGCTGGTGCTGAGAGTTCCCGGGGCGGAGCAACTGATTGACGGTATCGCATTCAACACCGGACCGTCGGTACCCGATTTTACGGGTGGTGGCGCGCGGGTGGTATACAAACCCGATGCAAATACCTTTCGGGGCCGAACCAGCCTGCAGTTGTTGATCGATTACATTGAGCCGGCCTGATCCTGGCTCCCGGCCAGCCTCACCCGACCAAAAAACAGCCCGGGTTTCCGGGGAGCGACCGGCTGATTTGCGCCGCCAAATTCGGTAAAATGCCGCGTCTGATTCGCGAGTGCGGGTTGTCTGGTCCCGCCTCTCACCATTTCCCAGCGTACGAGAATCCGTTTCATGGAAATCAACCCGATTGTGACGACCATTAAAGACCTGCGTGAGCGCACCGATGCGCTTAGGGGGTATCTTTGACTACGATCAGCGCAGTGAACGGCTGGTTGAAGTAGAGCGGGAACTGGAAGAGCCTTCTGTCTGGGAGGATCCGACCCGGGCCCAGGGTCTGGGTAAAGAGCGTGCGGACCTGGAGTTGATCGTGAAAACGATCGACAACCTCACCTCCGGTCTGGACGATGCGGACGGTCTGCTTGAAATTGCGGCAGCGGAAGAGGATCAGGATACTGCCGATGAAATCGTTGCCGACCTGGAACACCTGGACCGGCAGTTGCAGAAGCTGGAGTTCCGGCGGATGTTCTCCGGTGAAATGGATGCGAATAATGCCTATCTGGATATCCAGGCCGGTTCCGGCGGTACCGAGGCCCAGGACTGGGCCAATATGCTGTTGCGCATGTATCTGCGCTGGGGCGAACGCCGCGGCTTCAAAACCGAGATTGTCGAATTGCAGGATGGTGAGGTGGCCGGCATCAAGAGTGCCACCATTCACATCCAGGGCGAGTATGCCTATGGCTGGTTGCGCACCGAAACCGGCGTTCACCGGCTGGTTCGAAAGTCACCGTTTGATTCCGGTAACCGTCGGCACACGTCGTTCTCGTCCGTGTTTGTATCGCCGGAAGTTGATGACAGCTTTGAAATTGAAATCAATCCTGCGGATTTGCGGGTCGATGTCTATCGGGCGTCTGGTGCCGGTGGCCAGCACGTCAACCGGACCGAATCCGCGGTTCGGCTGACGCACAATCCGACCGGCACGGTGGTGGCCTGCCAGGCCGGCCGCAGTCAGCACCAGAACAAGGATCAGGCCATGAAGCAGCTCAAGGCCAAGCTGTTCGAGCTGGAAATGCAGAAGCGCAATGCCGAAAAACAGC
The DNA here is from genome assembly GCA_030149475.1 of Marinobacter sp. Classification (GTDB taxonomy): domain Bacteria; phylum Pseudomonadota; class Gammaproteobacteria; order Pseudomonadales; family Oleiphilaceae; genus Marinobacter. The sequence goes on along the minus strand of JASBRL010000015.1, from coordinate 30,486 downwards.
AGATGGAAGACTCCAAGTCTGACATCGGCTGGGGTAGCCAGATCCGCTCGTACGTGCTGGACGACAGTCGCGTCAAGGATCTGCGCACCAAGGTTGAAACCAGCAATACCCAGGCGGTGCTGGACGGAGACATCGACAAGTTTATTGAAGCCAGTCTGAAGATGGCACTTTAACCGGGAAAGCCTCTGACGTGGCCCCGATCTGACGGGCATTGACGAGCCAGACCGACCAATTCTTTAGTGAGAGACCATGACCGACCAAACGCCGAATGCCGCCCAGCACGATGAAAACAAGCTGATCGCCGAGCGCCGCGCCAAACTCGCGGAACTGCGGGAACAGGGAAACCCATTTCCGAACGACTTCCGTCGTGACAGCACGGCGGCAGGCCTGGTGGCCGAGTATGGCGACAAGACCCGGGACGAGCTGGAGGCCATGGGGCAGACGGTTGCTATTGCCGGCCGTATGATGCTCGACCGCAAGGCGTTCAAGGTCATTCAGGACATGACAGGCCGCATTCAGGTTTATGCCAGCAAGGATGTCCAGAAAGCCATCAAGCACTGGGACCTCGGGGATGTGGTCGGCGTTCGTGGCACTCTGTGCAAATCTGGCAAGGGCGATCTGTACGTGATGATGGACGACTACGTTCTGCTGACCAAATCGCTGCGGCCGCTGCCGGAAAAACACAAGGGGCTGACCGATACCGAGGCCCGCTACCGGCACCGGTATGTCGACCTGATGATGAACGAAGACAGTCGACGGGTATTTTACGCTCGCTCCCGGATCATCAGTGCGATGCGGCAGTACTTCACCGAACGTGACTTCATGGAAGTGGAAACGCCGATGCTGCAGGTCATTCCCGGTGGCGCGACAGCCCGGCCGTTCGTGACCCATCACAATGCCCTGGGTATCGATATGTACCTGCGCATTGCCCCGGAGCTGTATCTCAAGCGTTTGGTCGTGGGCGGCTTTGAACGGGTGTTCGAGATCAACCGAAATTTCCGTAATGAGGGCCTTTCCACCCGGCACAATCCCGAGTTTACCATGGTGGAGTTCTATCAGGCTTACGCGGACTACAACGACCTGATGGACCTCACCGAGGACATGCTGCGGACCATCGCGCAAAAAGTGCTCGGCTCCGCGCTGGTGTCCAATACCCGGACATCGGTGGACGGCGTCCCGGAAACGACTGAATATGACTTCGGTAAGCCGTTTGAGAGGTTGACGGTTTTGGCGGCCATACTGCGCCATAACCCCGATATCAGCGCTGACCAGCTGAACGATGAAGCGACAGCACGTCAGATCGCCTCAGACCTGGGCATCCAGGTGAAAGAGGGCTGGGGCCTGGGTAAGCTGCAGATCGAGATATTCGAGGCCACCGCGGAACATCGACTGATGCAGCCAACGTTCATAACCGAATACCCGAAGGAAGTTTCACCGTTGGCACGATGCAAGGACAGTGATCCCTTCGTCACCGAACGGTTTGAGTTTTTCGTCGGCGGCCGCGAAATTGCCAACGGCTTTTCCGAGCTGAATGATGCCGAAGACCAGGCTGCACGTTTCCAGGCTCAGGTAGCGGAAAAGGACGCCGGTGATGACGAAGCGATGTTCTACGATGAAGACTACGTCATGGCGCTGGAATACGGATTGCCACCGACCGCCGGTGAAGGTATTGGTATCGACCGTCTGGCGATGCTGTTGACCGATTCCGCATCGATCCGGGATGTCATCCTGTTTCCCGCCATGCGCCCCGAGTACCGCTGATGACGGACACCCCGGTTGAACTGCTCGCCAGCCAGCTGCGGCCAGGCCGGGGCTGGACAGAGCACCTCTCCGCGGAGTTTCGTCAGCCTTACATGGTGGCGCTCGCCGATTTCCTGGCGGCCGAGGAAGAAGCCGGCAAAGTCATTTATCCGGCGCGTCAGCACTGTTTTAATGCGTTGAACAGCACCGCACTGGGCGAGGTAAAGGTGGTGATCCTGGGTCAGGATCCCTATCATGGCCCGGGGCAGGCCCACGGGTTGTGTTTCAGCGTACGGCCACAGGTTGCGCCCCCGCCGTCGCTGGTTAATATATTCAAGGAACTCAACACGGACCTGGGCCTGCCGTTGCCTGACCATGGCTGTCTTCAGACCTGGGCCGGGCAGGGCGTACTGTTGCTTAACACCGTGCTGACGGTTGCGCATGGGCAGGCGGGGTCACACCAGGGCAAGGGCTGGGAGACCTTTACTGACCGGGTTATCGAAACAGTCAACCGGGAACGGCGGGGTGTGGTGTTTCTTTTGTGGGGCGGCCATGCCCGCAAAAAAAGCGCGATGATTGATCGTCAACGCCATCATGTGCTTGAAGGGCCTCATCCGTCTCCGTTGAGTGCTTACCGGGGGTTTTTCGGCTGCCGGCACTTCTCCCTCGCCAATCAGTGGCTGACGGCACAGGGCTTTGACCCGGTGAACTGGCAGTTACCGACCAGGCAGGCCCTGCTGGAACGTTACCTCAAGGCCTGAGAGTCATCCCGCTATCGCAGAAGCGCCATGGCCGCTTCCATCTGGGCATTCAGGTCTTCTTCTTCGTTCATGTCGATCTCCGGGTCCAGCCCGAGACGGTCAAACGCCGGGATCGCTTTCCAGTCCATGTCGTTCAACGGGTTGTCTGTTCCGGAAATCAGTTGCAGGTTGGCTACCATCACCAGGTCTGAATAATCGGCCGTCGGTGCGGAGCGTCCGAACGCCGTATACTGCAACGGAACTTCCTGTAATTCTGGTGGGAAATCCCATTTTTTGAGAATCTGGTGGCCGATCTGCGGATGGAGTTCATCAATCACGCCGTCCAGCCGGATGCTGCTGATCTGAAGATCACGATCCTCCACGTACCGCAGAATGGGCAGCACGCCAATCAGGTGGACGAGCCCGGCCAGGGTGGCCTGATCGGGTTTCAGTCGGGTGTAGTGCTGGGCCAGCACGTGACAGATGCCGGCGACCTCTGTACTGGTCTGCCAGGTCGCTCGCAACCGTTTGTCAATCATTTCGGAGGTCGCCTGGAACATCTGTTCCATGGCCAGGCCCATGGCTAGGCTGCCGGTGTACGCCATCCCCAATCGGCTGACCGCCATGTTAAGGTTTTCAATCTGCCGTGAGCCGCGGAACAGCGGGCTGTTGCAGACCCGGATCAGGCGGGCGGAAAGGGCGGTATCGTTGCTGATGACCTTGACCAGATCGATGATCGATGAGTCTTCGGACTCGGCAATCTCGCGTACCTGTAACGCCACTTCCGGCAACGTCGGCAACACCAGTTTGTCATTCTCGATAGCACTGAGCAGGTCTTCTTTGATGGTATCAACAATAGTTGGCATGGGCAGTGAGCGTCCGTCTGCAGAAAGAGTGTCAGGGAGACTCCGATTAACTCTGTCGGTCATTCCGGCTAATCAGAGGTTTCCCCATAGGGTACACTGATCTTTATAGCAAAATCTGCCCCGGATGCCTGTCAACTTATGTATCCTGCTGGGTCAGCCCGGGCCTTACAGGACGTCGCGCTCCGGGACAGCATAGGGTAAGGGGCACAGGGTGGCAGAACTGCCATCGGCCAGCGTGAGACTGTTGCTGACCCCGTCATGACGCAGAACGGCGAGTATTTCGGTATGCCCGTCGTCATAGCGGACCGCATTGACTACGTTGCCGAGGGCGCGGTCGCCGCTGAACACAGGGTCGCCCACGGCTGCCTGGCCGGCGCTCGATAGTCGGAACAGGCTCTTTTTGAGCTGGCCAAGGAAGTGCATCCGGGCGATGACCTCCTGTCCGGTGTAGCAACCTTTCTTGAAGTGCACGCCCGTTACACGCTGCCAGTTGAGCATTTGCGGGACGTATTGTTCCGAGGTGGCCGGGTTCAGCGTCGCAATTCCGGCGGCAATCTCGGAGGCCTGCCAGTCGATCTCCCGGTGTTCAGTGGCGGTTCCGAGTCTGGCCGTTTCGTGCCCCGTTAATGGCTCAGTGACCCAGAGTTCAAACCGTACCAGCCCTTCTGCCGTATCTTCGGTCCGGACCAGATGGTGAGGGCCGACTGTGTCGGTCATGGCCGGTTTGCTCAGCCGTGACGTCGCCCCGTCAAGCCAGAGGTTAGCGAGTCCCGTGCCGAACAGGCCGATGATGCGCGCGGAGGGGTCGACTGCCATGGTGGTTCCTCTGAACAGCATCAGAAATTTGTTCAGATGGGTCATAACCGTGTCTGCAAGTGATTCAGGCAGCGCCAGCAACACATCATCGCCATCACGAACCAGTCGGGTGAGCGCATAGCTGCGACCTTTGGGCGTGCAGGCGGCGGCCCGAGGCGAACAGGCAGCGGTCACCTCGTCAAGACTCTGGCTGAGCTGGCCGTTCAGGAACTGGTCTGTCGAGGGCCCGGTGATCCTGACCACAACCTGCCCGGTCAGGTGAGCATAACCCTGAGGAGGCAGCGGGGCTTGGGCGATCGGTTGATCAGCGGCGGTGTCCGGCATGTATAGCTCCTGCGTAAAGTTCAAAAGATAGCGAAGGACTGGTCAGCGTGACAGCGCATCCGGCCCGGTTTCCGCTTCCAGCGAGGCCAGCCGGAGCCAGACTCGCAGACGCCGGAACGCCACCGGGTCCACATTCGCAGTCAGGCCGAGCCCAGGGTCGACAAGTATAACGAGTGCTGACTTTACACTGGTGTCGGTTGGCGTCAGTTTCAAGATCGCCAGTCGGGCGTACAGGCGGCTGTCACCACTGACGCTGACCGGTAACTGGCGGCCGTCGTTGAGGTGAGCGTAGAGGCGATCGCTGTTAACCGACAGCTTGCTGACGGAGCTTGCAGGCTGCAACCAGCCGCTGTCCCGATACTGGCGGAGGCCTCCCGCGACCGCCAGGGGACAGAGCAGCCACAGCAGAGGATGCTGCAACTGACCCAGTGCAAGCGCGGCCAGTGCCAGGGTAAACCACGGGAACGCGGCAATCAGTCCTGCCAGGGCTGATCGGGCGAGGGGGAGGTCAATCCGGTTGAGCACGATGGACGATCATGTCGACGATCCGTTGCAGGTCCGGGTCGTGTGGTTTTCCACGTTGCATGAACCATTGCCAGATGTCCGTGTCCTCACAGGTCAACAGTTTTTCATAACGAACCTGATCGTCCCGGGGCAGGGTACGGTAGACCTCTTCCAGAAAGGGAATTAGCAGAACGTCGAGCTCCAGCATACCCCGACGGCTGTGCCAGTAGAGGCGATTGAATTCGATGTTGTTGTCCATGGGTGTCTCGCTTGTCGCTTGGAGTGTTCTTGGCCGTCGAAACAATCAGGGTGCCGAGGTATGGAAGCTGGTCGGCATCAGCACGGTATCGCGGGCTTCGTGGTTCAGGCCCGGGTAGTCCAGGGTGTAATGCAGTCCGCGGCTCTCCCTGCGCTGAAGGGCGGAACAGATGATCAGGTCGGCGACGGTGACCAGGTTCCGCAGTTCCAGCAAATCACTGGATACCCGGTAATTGCTGTAAAACTCTCCGATCTCCCGGGACAGCAGGTCAACACGGTGTTTGGCCCGTTGCAGTCGTTTGGACGTGCGAACAATGCCCACGTAATCCCACATGAAGTGTCTGAGCTCGTCCCAGTTGTGGGAAATGACTACGTCTTCATCGGAATCGCGGACTTTGGATTCGTCCCAGTCGGCCACCGGCGGCGGCGACGGGATATCTGCGTCCTGGCGGGTGATGTCGGCGGCGGCTGCGCGCCCGTAGACCAGGCATTCGAGAAGCGAGTTGCTGGCCATGCGATTGGCGCCGTGGAGCCCTGTGAAGGCCGCTTCCCCGACCACGTACAGCTGATTTACATCGGTACGTGCACACTGGTCCGTCTGAATGCCGCCGCAGGTGTAGTGGGCCGCGGGAACGACCGGTATCGGCTCGCGGGTGATGTCGATACCGAACGACAGACACTTTTCATAAATCGTCGGGAAATGCTGGCGAATGAAGTCCGCCGGCTTGTGACTGATGTCGAGGTACAGGCAGTCCGCGCCGAGACGTTTCATTTCATGGTCAATGGCACGGGCAACCACGTCTCGCGGCGCCAGCTCGCCGCGGCTGTCGAATCGGTCCATAAACCGTGAGCCGTCGGGCAGCAGCAGGTGTCCGCCTTCTCCCCGGATGGCCTCAGTGAGCAGAAATGATTTGGCGTGAGGGTGGTAAAGGCAGGTGGGGTGGAATTGATTGAACTCCATGTTGACTGCGCGGCATCCTGCCCTCCACGCCATGGCGATGCCATCGCCGGAGGCGCCGTCCGGGTTACTGGTGTACCGATAGACCTTGCTGGCACCGCCGGTTGCCAGCACCACAAATCGCGCCCGGAAAAGTTCCACATGATTATCACCGAGATTGAGCACGTACGCGCCGACACAGCGATTGCCTGGCAGCGACAACTTGCGGTGGGTGATAAGATCAACGGCGACGCGGTTTTCCAGCAGTGCGATATTGGCGCGGCTGGCGGCACGGGCACTGAGGGCGCTGGACACTGCATGGCCGGTGGCATCGGCGGCGTGGATGATTCGGCGATGGCTGTGACCACCCTCGCGGGTCAGGTGAAGCCTGGCCTGGTCGTCGCGGGTAAAATTGACTCCGTTTTCCACCAGCCACTCGATACTTTCGCGGCCGTGCTCAACGGTAAAACGAACGGCATCTTCATGGCACAGGCCGGCGCCCGAGTTCAGTGTGTCCCGGATGTGGTCGTCGATCGAATCCTGCTGATCCTGAACGGCCGCGATACCGCCCTGAGCCCAGAGGGTGGCTCCACTGGTAATCTGACCTTTACTGAGAACGGCAACGTTCAGGTGATCGGGCAGGTTCAGGGCGACGGTCAGGCCGGCAGCACCGCTACCGATGATGAGGACATCGTATTCGTAAGATAGTGGCATCAAGTCGTAGTCGCGGGCCATAATGTGGACCTGTATTGAACTAAACTTTGCCTCTGCTGTCTATTCAGGCGAACGGGATGTGCGTCTTTCGGGGTGGGCAGCCGGTCGACCGGAGAGACAGTGCGATGGCATCATAATGACCATCCATTGCCAGCTTCCGGCCGCGAGGCCCTCACGCGAGCAAGGCCCGGCGCATCGACCATGAATGTGGACTCTGATAATCGTCCTGATGCTACCCATGACAGCCAGACCGATCTGCAACTGGTTCGCAAGGTGCAGCATGGTGATCGCGGGGCATTTGATTTGCTGGTCATCAAGTACCAGGCCAGGGTTGCGTCCATTATCGGGCGCTACCTTCATGATCACCAGGATGTGCGTGACCTCACCCAGGAGGCATTCATCAAGGCATTCCGGGCGATTGACCGATTCCGCGGGGACAGCGCTTTCTATACATGGATATACCGGATTGCTGTCAACACCGCCAAGAATCACCTGGAATTTATGGGCCGGCGGCCTCAGGCCAGTGCTGATGCCCAGGAGGCGGAAAATTTTGACAATGGCAGCCGTCTCAGGAGTAACGATACGCCGGAACGACTGCTGCAACGTGATCAGGTTCAATCGGCCTTGAAAAGGGCTATCGCAGCCTTGCCGGAGGAGTTGCGCAGCGCCTTTCTGTTGCGGGAATACGATGGGTTGAGCTATGACGAGATCGCGCGAATTCTGGATTGTCCGATAGGTACGGTCCGGTCCCGGATTTTTCGTGCCAGGGACGCCGTGGAGCGCCAGTTGGGACCGATACTTGATGCAGACTGAATGGCTCCGAGGGGCGCGCGGCTCGCAAACAGACGGCAGAATGAGTGAGGATTGCAACCAATGGATGATCGTCTCAGAGAAACACTGTCTGCAATGATGGATGATGAGGCGGACGAACTCGCCGTCCGACGACTGCTGGCCAGTCCTGAGCGCGATGATATCAGCAATCAGTGGCAGCGATGGCAACGCCTGCGGGATCTGCTGCACGACGATGTCAGCGGCGCAGGGACCGCGATTGACATCAGCCGGGAAGTCCGGCTTCAACTGGACGGTGCATCGGTGGCGGGTTCCACAACCGGCACTGCCGAGCCTTTGGCGACTTCCCGGTCGCACTGGCGCTGGTCCGTCACCGCTTTGGTGGCGCTGTCGGTTCTGATCGGTTTTGGCATGGGGGCTGGCTGGAATGCTGACAACCCGGAGAGTGCCATCCGCGTAGCCACTCCTCAGCCAGTCATTTCCGAGGCGCCAGCCGGGGACGACGTGCCTCAGGTTGCTCTTCAGGGGCTTGATCACCGACAGTGGGACACACTCAGTCGGTACCTGCTGGAGCATGCCCAGCACAACAGTGTCGGAGCCGGGCGGGGCGCGATGGGGTATGCCCGTCTGGCCAGTGTCTCCGGCCGCGGCCATTAGGTCGTTCGGGTGCGTATGGCGGTCGCAACACTCTCCCCGAAAGCCTCTGGTTGTCGCATCGCTCGCCTGCTACTGCTGTTGGCGCTGTTAGCCCCCTTGCCATTGCTTGCCGCCGGCAACCGACCAGAAACGGCGGACGAATGGCTACGCCAGCTTGGACCTGCAATGAACATGACCTCCTATCGTGGGGTATTCGTGTACACCCGGGGGGATCAGGTCAGCTCCATGAAAGTCGCCCATCGCTATCGTCACGGCGAGGTTGAAGAGCGGCTGATCCGGCAGGATGGCGACACTGGGGAGATTATCCGTAAAGGTACCCGGGTATTTTGCATATTGCCCGAACGTGGTCATGTTCAGCTCAGTCAGATTATTCCATCGGGGCCCTTTGCAGAGGCCTTTAACCGTCAGTTAATGCCGGTCAGCGACTGGTATGTGCCGGTCATGCTTGTTGACGATCGCATCGCTGGCCACCAGACCGTAAGGATTGCGCTCAACGCCCGGGACACCAATCGCTACAGTTATCGGCTGTGGCTGGAAAAACAGACCGGCTTGCTGGTAAAAAGTGAAGTCCGCTCCGTTACCGGCAAAGTTCTCGAAAAATTCCAGTTCACCAGTCTGGAACTGACCCCTAACCTGTCGGACAAGGAGTTCGAGATTCAGTCGGAAATACCGGTCGGTGCCGCCCAGTCCTCATTTGTACCCTTGCCGGACTCACCGTTACCTGCTGCTGATGGCTGGCGGCTGGGATGGACTCCGAACGGCTTTCAGCCGGCCGCCAGACCCCTTGCCGGGAATCATCAAACGGTTGCCTTTTCCGATGGTCTGGCAGGATTTTCTGTTTTCGTCGAATCTCTTGACTCGGTAAAAATGCCGACCGGGGCCTCCCGAATCGGCGCGACGACGGTTTATATGCGACAGGTTGCCGTGGCAGACCGGGACTTTCTGGTTTCCGTGGTGGGTGAAATACCGCCGGAAACCGCCATGAAAGTGGCTGAATCTGTGGTCATTGATCACGAGCGCAGGCCGAGGGATTAACCATGATCCAGGAGAGTGGCGAGGTCATTGCGGTTGTGGGCGGCGATATCTGGGTTCAGACTATCCGGCAAAGTGTCTGCCAGAGCTGCAGCGCCCGCCATGGCTGCGGTCAGAAAGTGCTGTCCGGAGCCACGTCGGGCCGGGCCAATCAGGTGAGGGTGGCTAATACGCTGGGTGCCCGGGTGGGTGATACGGTGATCGTGGAGATTGATGAGGCTTTGCTGCTTCGGGCTTCGGTACTTGTTTATGGGGTGCCGCTACTGTTCACCGTAGTGGCTGCTGTTGTCGCTCAGAGCTGGATTGCTGCCTCCGATGGCGTTGCCATCACCGGTGCCGTTGCCGGCATGGGGTTTGGTTTCTGGCTGAGCCGGTGGGTGCAGAAGCATCACGCGCACCAGTACCAGCCGCGGTTGGCGAAAGTCCGCATTGTTACCTGAACCCTAACGTTTTTTAAGTTGAAAACGTACTGATTAGCGACAGAATGGGGTTCAGCAATTCCCTGCTAACTGGAGTCCAAAATGCCTGAATATTTGCCTGATAGAGTGTCTTCCCCGGCCGGCGTCAGCGGCCGCTCTCTGGTCATCAGCGTGTTCTTGATGCTGGCGCTGCTGGCGGCTGTCATCGCTCGTCCCGCCCACGCTGGTCTGCCTGATTTTACCGACCTGGTTAAAGAAAATTCAGGGGCGGTCGTCAATATCAGTACCACGCAGGAAAGTCCGAAGCGCAACACGGGCATGCCCCTGGACAAGCGACAGCTTGAGCAGCTTCCGGAGTTTTTCCAACGCTTTTTTGGCGGCCCGCAGTCTCCCTTTAATGGGGATGGAGCGCCCGCACCTTCGCACCCGGTCCGGTCCATGGGTTCCGGCTTCATTGTCTCGAAAGATGGGTATGTACTGACCAATAACCACGTGGTGGAAGGTGCCGACGAGATTGTTGTTCGCCTCAGCGACCGCCGTGAACTGCCTGCCAAACTGGTTGGTACCGATCCACGCTCGGACCTGGCGGTATTGAAAATCGAGGACAAGGATGAGTTGCCGGTCGTTCATATCGGCAAATCCGCTGATCTTCAGCCGGGCCAATGGGTCTTTGCGATTGGTTCGCCGTTCGGTTTCGACTACACGGTGACGGCTGGCATTGTCAGTGCTGTGGGTCGGGCGCTGCCCAGTGAGAACTACGTCCCGTTTATTCAGACCGATGTGGCGATCAACCCCGGTAATTCCGGTGGTCCGCTGTTCAACCTGGACGGTGAGGTTGTGGGCATCAACTCCCAGATCTATACCCGCTCGGGCGGTTTCATGGGCGTCTCCTTTGCCATTCCGATTGATCAGGCAATCAACGTATTTCACCAGATCCGCGACAAGGGCAGTGTTTCCCGCGGCTGGCTGGGTGTGCTGATTCAGGAAGTGAACAAAGACCTGGCTGACTCCTTTGGCCTGAGCCGTCCCCGTGGTGCGCTGGTCGCCGAAGTGATGGCCGACTCTCCGGCACAGGCAGCGGGACTGAAGTCCGGCGATATCGTGCTGGCCTACAATGACAAGCCCATTAAACTGTCGTCGGACCTGCCCCCCATGGTTGGTAGCACCCCGGTTGGTGAGACTGCGCATCTGAAAGTTATGCGCGGTGGGAAGAAAATTGATGTCGACGTAAAAATCGGACAGCTGCCCTCGGAGGCCAGTGCCAAGGCCAGTCCCCAGAGTCCGCAGGCTCCATCATCCGGCCCCCTGGGCTTGACCGTTCAGCCGTTGCCGGCCGACGCCAAGGACTCGCTGGGTGTTGATCATGGTGTGCTGGTGGCGAATCTGGGCAGAGGCCCGGCATTGGATGCCGGCGTCCGGCCAAACGATGTGATCACCGAACTGAATCGCCAGCCGGTAAACTCGGTCGATGATTTCCGTTCAATCGTCAAGGATCTTCCTGACGGTAAGGCTGTATCGATGCGAATTGTTCGTCAGGGTCGGGCGACCTATCTGGTCATGAAACCCTGACCGGCCCCCGAGAGTCTGCCTGACACCGCGTCAGGCTTCTAAACCCATCATTCGCCGGAAGCGGCGAGTGGTGGGTTTTTTGCTATAATAGGCGAGCGTAAGGAAGTGCCGATCAGTTTCCGGGGCCACTCCGGGCAAGGCCTGAAGTATGCGGGCATTGATCAGTGTTTCTTTAACACCCTGAGGCCACGGATTGGACCCGCCTGCCTATGAAAAAAAATAAGGATGTTCCCTGCCGGCAACTGTTCCGGTTTCATAATGCGCGTCTGGCCTGGTTGGTGCTGCTGGTCGGCCTGTCTGTTACCGCTGGGTTGTGGGTGCTTTCCACTCACCTGGTAGCAGACCGGGCTGAAGCCCGTTTCCGGACTCAGTCCCTGCAGTTGAAAGCAGCGATTGAGCAGCGACTGCTCAACTACGAACAGGTCCTCGCCGGCAGTGCGGGCCTGTTTGCGGTAGCCGGTTCAGTCGATCGTAAGGACTGGCACGTGTATGTCAGTCGCCTGGATATCGACCGTTACTATCCAGGTATACAGGGTATTGGTTTTATTCCCCGCGTTGCCGGAGCGGTTGTCCGCAGGCACATTGCAGCGGTGCGCCAGAGCGGGCTTTCTGATTATCTCATTCGTCCGGTTGGCGAGCGCGCCGACTACTATCCCATTGTCTACCTCGAACCGCTCAACCGCCGAAATCGCAGCGCCTTTGGCTACGATGCATTTCAGGACAGCGTGCACCGGGCTGCTATGGAGTTGGCACGGGACACGGCCGAGCCGAAGGTCACCGGCAAAGTGGTGCTGATTCAGGAGAACGTGGATGATGATCAGGCGGGTTTCCTGATGTACTACCCGGTCTATGCGGACAAACAGGTGCCTGACTCAATACCTGAACGACAGGAGCAGTTGACGGGCTTTCTGTTCAGTGCATTTCGCATGAACAACCTGATCGACGGTATTGTCGGGCTGATCTCTCCGTTTCTGGATGTGCAAATCTACGATAGCAATCAGGCCATCGACAGTTCACTGATGTATGGCTCCAACCTCGGCTCCCTGGACAATGACTACACCTTTCAGATGAGCCAGGACATTGCATACGGGGGCCGCACCTGGCTTTTGCAGACCCGGTCAACGCCGGCGTTTGATTATCTGGCGTCTGATTCACGGCCGCTGATTGTAGGGGTTGCCGGGGTGCTGTTCAGCCTGTTGCTTTTTGCCCTTGCGCTGACATTGATACGCTCCCGCCTGCTGGCCCAGGTCAGCGCCGGTCGTTACCGCGCGATTACTGAAGGCGCCACCGGTAATCTCACGCTGGTTCTCGGTCGCCACGGCGAGGCCCGGTACGTCAGCCCTTCCTGTCAGCACATTCTTGGGTTTGCCCAGGACCAGGTGAAAGAACTGGAACTGGAATCCCGGGTGCACGGAGATGACTGGCCGCAATTGCAGGTACGCTTTGAACAGGCGCTCTGCAGTCCCGGACGGCCAGTTCCCGTCATGCGGGCACGACTCCGGGACGGGGGCGGTGGCTGGCGCGACATGGAGGGCTCCTGCACCGCCATGCTTGATGAGCCGGGGGTCAATGGTGTTGTCCTCAGCCTGCGGGACCTGACCGAGCTGAAAACTGCCCGGTCGGAACTGCATCGGCTGGCCTTCTACGATCCGCTGACCGGTCTGGCCAACCGTCAGCTGTTCCAGGACCGTCTTGCCCATGCGGTTCGGCGCAGCCGTCGCACCGGGGAATCCGCCGCGTTGATGTTTCTGGATCTGGATGGATTCAAGCGGATTAACGATACCCTGGGGCATGACGCCGGAGACGATCTGCTGGCCCTCGTGGCTCGCTGGCTTTCCGGGTGCGTGCGGGAAGAAGATTCTGTCGCGCGCCTCGGCGGCGACGAGTTTGTGGTGTTGCTGTCAAGCATTCAGGGGCCTCAGGCCGCCGCCAGGGTAGCGGAAACCGTTCTCCGTCGACTGTGTCAGCGGGTGCGACTGAAAGAGCATGACGTCAGTATCACCGTGAGCATCGGAGTCACCATGATTCCCGATGACAGCGAAGATCCCGGGGTGCTGATGAAATACGCGGATCTGGCCATGTACCGGGCGAAGGAGCGAGGTCGCAACAACTATCAGTTTTTCACGCCGGCCATGAATATGCAGGCCTCACGCCGTCTGATCCAGCAGGAGGAGTTGGTCGAGGCCATCGACGCGGCGCGCTTTGTCCTCCACTATCAGCCCCGCTTCGACCTCGGCCGTGAGCGGGTAACCGGGGTGGAGGCGTTCCTGCGCTGGCAGCATCCGGAGAAGGGATTGGTGCCTGCCCGGCAGTTCATCGGCGTGGCTGAGGATTCCGGGCTGATCGTGCGCCTGGGTGAAGTGGCTCTGCGTCAGGCGTGCATCCAGATTCAGGCGTTGGAGCGGGCCGGGTTCGAGTCGCTGCGGGTGTCGGTAAACTTTTCCGTCAGACAGATTATCGACCCGGTATTTCTGGATATGTTCCGCCGGGTAGTAACCGAAACCGGCGTATTTCCCGAACGGCTGGAGCTGGAGATTCCGGCACAGTTGCTGAACCACGATTCGCGCATGCTCCGGGAGGTACTCGGTGCGCTTCACGACATCGGGGTGTATCTGATTCTGGATGATTTTGGCACCGGCGCATGCTCGCTGGCCGCCTTGCAGCGGCTCCCGCTGGATGCGGTCAAAATCGACCGCAGTTTCATTGCCGATATTCCCTACAATGGCAGTGCTACAGACGTGACGGCAGCGGTCGTCGCGCTGGCGCACAAACTGCACCTCACCGTGATTGCCGAAGGTGTGGAAACGCCGCAGCAGCTGAGCTTCCTCAAGGCAGCCGGATGCGCCCAGTGCCAGGGCAATCTGTTCAGTTGTCCGCTGGATGAAGATGCGCTGATTGGTTTCCTGGTGGGTCAGTATGATCGGGCGCTCTCATCGTGAACATGGCAATAGTAGTCGACAACCGGTAAAATCACGCCGTTTCAACTTATGCCTGATCCCGCATGGCTGATCGGCGGAACCACCGCCTGTCTGCAGCGAATCTGTCGTCTTACGCGAGTAACTTTTGTCTGTGACCGAACTCAGTCGTATCCGTAACTTTTCCATTATTGCCCATATCGATCATGGGAAATCCACTTTGGCAGACCGTTTTATACAGCTCTGTGGTGGACTCACTGATCGTGAAATGGCCGAGCAGGTTCTTGATTCCATGGACCTTGAGCGGGAGCGTGGTATTACCATCAAGGCTCAGAGCGTCACCTTGAACTACCGCGCCCGGGACGGTCATGACTACAAGCTGAACCTCATCGATACCCCCGGACACGTGGACTTCTCCTACGAAGTGTCGCGTTCGCTGTATGCGTGTGAAGGCGCGTTGCTGGTCGTTGATGCCGGGCAGGGTGTGGAAGCCCAGTCAGTGGCCAACTGTTATACCGCTATCGAACAGGGTCTGGAAGTGGTGCCGGTTCTGAACAAAATGGACCTTCCGCAGGCAGAGCCGGAACGGGTTGCCCGGGAAATCGAGGACATTATCGGTATCGAGGCTTCCGATGCCGTTCGCTGCAGCGCCAAGAGCGGCATGGGCGTGGAAGATGTACTGGAAGACCTGATTCGCCGGGTACCGCCGCCCACTGGCGAGATCGACGGTCCCCTGCAGGCTCTGATCATTGACTCCTGGTTCGATAATTACCTGGGGGTGGTGTCGCTGGTGCGGGTCAAACAGGGACGTCTGAAAAAAGGCGATAAAATCGTCATCAAGTCGACCGGCCGCGCCTGGAACGCTGATAAAGTCGGTATTTTTACCCCCAAACCAACCGAAACCGGTGAGCTGGGTACGGGTGAAGTGGGTTTCATGGTCGCCGGCATCAAGGATATTCACGGGGCGCCAGTGGGGGATACCATTGCCCACCAGAAGTTTGCTGCTGAGACCCCGATGTTGCCGGGTTTCAAGAAGGTCAAGCCGCAGGTCTATGCAGGCCTGTTCCCGGTACTGGCCGATGATTACAACGATTTCCGCGATGCGCTGGAAAAACTGACGCTGAACGACGCATCGCTGTTCTTTGAGCCGGAGACCTCTGATGCACTGGGCTTCGGTTTTCGCTGTGGGTTTCTCGGGATGCTGCACATGGAGATCATCCAGGAGCGGCTTGAGCGGGAATACGACATCGACCTGATTACGACCGCGCCCACGGTCATTTACGAGGTGGTCACCAAACAGGGCGACACCCTGGCGGTGGACAACCCCTCACGCCTGCCGGACGTAGGCTCAATCGAGGAAATGCGCGAGCCCATTGTCGAGGCCAGTATTCTGGTTCCCCAGGAACACCTGGGCAATGTTATTGCGTTGTGCGAGGAAAAGCGCGGCGTTCAGCAGAACATGCTGTTCCTGTCTAGCCAGGTCCAGTTGGTCTACGAGTTGCCTATGGCTGAGGTCGTGCTGGATTTTTTTGATCGTATCAAATCCGCCAGCCGTGGCTTCGCCTCCCTGGATTATCACTTCAAACGTTTCCAGACCGCGAATCTGGTCCGTCTGGATGTACTGATCAACGGTGAGCGGGTGGATGCGCTGGCACTCATCGTCCATCGTGACCAGGCTCACTACAAGGGTCGGTCGCTGGTTGAAAAAATGAAAGAACTGATTCCCCGGCAGATGTTTGATATAGCCATTCAGGCGGCCATCGGCAACCAGGTGGTTTCACGGGTGACCGTCAAGGCCTTGCGCAAAAATGTCACTGCCAAGTGCTACGGTGGTGATGTCAGTCGTAAAAAGAAGCTTCTGCAGAAGCAGAAAGAAGGCAAAAAGCGAATGAAGCAGCTGGGCAACGTCGAGGTGCCTCAGGAAGCGTTCCTTGCCGTATTGAAAGTCGACAACTAGGGCACTTTGATGGATATTAATTTTCCGCTGATTCTCGTACTTCTGACGTTGGCTACGGGCTTGATCTGGCTGGGCGACCGGCTTTTTCTCCGTGCACGCCGGGCTCAGCTCGCCGACGCGGGAGAGGTGATCGTAGACGAAGATGGCCAACCCCGTGAACCCTACCTGGTGGACCTCAGCCGCTCTTTTTTCCCGGTGCTCCTGGTGGTGCTGGTATTGCGTTCCTTTCTGATCGAGCCCTTTCAGATTCCCTCCGGGTCGATGCTGCCGACGCTGGAGGTCGGGGATTTCATTCTGGTGAACAAGTTCGCCTATGGTTTGCGGCTGCCCGTACTGGGCACCAAGATTCTGGACATTGGCGAGCCGCAGCGAGGCGACGTCATGGTCTTCAAATACCCAAAAGATGGCGAAACCAATTACATCAAACGCGTCATTGGCCTTCCCGGTGATCACATTCGCTATCGTGACAAAACCCTCTACATTAACGATAAGAAGGTCGCCACTGATTTCGTAGCAGATCTGCCGCCCCGGGAGCTTCGTCTGGAGCATCTGGGTGACGTGGATCACGAAATCTATCGGATGATGGGGTATCGTAATGATGCCAGCGAGGGGGAGTGGGTTATCCCCGCCGGTCAGTATTTCATGATGGGTGACAACCGGGATAACAGCAACGACAGCCGCTTCTGGGGGACTGTCCCGGAGAAACTGATCGTGGGGAAAGCGTTCGCAATCTGGATGCACTGGAAATCCGTGACCAGTCTGCCGTCATTTGATCGTGTCGGCTCCATTCAGTGACGTGGTCCGGGTATCGGCTCTCCGGTCCCGGCCGTTTGACAGGCCTCGTTGAAGACAAGGTAGATGTGACAATGAACAGGCATTCTGAACACTTTCCGGCTTCGCAACGGGGTGCCTCTACCCTGGGTATTCTGGTCGCGATGCTGTTCTTTGGCAGCGTGCTGACCCTGGCCATCAAGATTGGGCCGATTTACCTTGATGACTTCACCATTCAGGAAGCGGTCGAGGGGCTCAGTGGCACCAGAGGCCTGGCCGCGATGAATGCCAGGGAAGTTCACAAACTGATCAACAAACGCCTTTCGGTGAACAACGTCGACAACCTGGGCCCAAAAGCCATTACCGTGAAAGCAGATGGTAATGAGGTCCGGATAACGGTGGATTATGAGGTCCGTACCAGCATCATCAGCAATATTGACGCGGTTGTGTCCTTCCATCATGTATACGATATGACAGGCCAGTGATGACAGCCCCGGACCTCGCTCAACTTCAACGGCGGATTGGCTACCAGTTCAACGATCCCGATCGGCTGTTGCTGGCACTGACCCACCGCAGCTTTGGAAACCAGAACAACGAGCGCCTGGAATTTCTGGGGGACTCCATCGTCAACATGGTGATTGCCGAACACCTCTATCTGCAGTTCGAAAAGGCTCGTGAGGGCCAGCTCAGTCGGCTGCGCGCGAGAATGGTCAAGGGAGTGACGCTGGCTGAGATTGGCCGTGAGTTTGAACTGGGTCAGTATTTACGGCTTGGCTCTGGAGAACTCAAAAGCGGCGGATACCGACGGGATTCCATACTGGCTGACGCCGTGGAATCGATTATTGGCGCCGTGTATCTGGACAGTGATTTTGCCACCTGTCGTGCCCAGGTGCTGCGCTGGTTTGAGCAGCGGTTGCAGAATCTGAACATACAGGATACCCAGAAAGATCCGAAAACCCGGCTGCAGGAATATCTTCAGTCAAGGCAGTTCCCGTTACCGCAGTACGATGTCATTTCGGTTGATGGTGAAGCGCATGCCCAGACTTTTCACGTGTCCTGCGCTTTGCCGTCACTGGACCGGAAGACGACCGGCGTCGGCAACAGCCGCCGCATCGCAGAACAGCAGGCTGCCCGGAATGCACTAAAGGCACTGGGTGTGGAGAGTATTTGATGACCGATATCACCCGTCCGGAAAATCCGGACAGTCGCTGTGGCTTTGTGGCCATTGTCGGCCGTCCCAACGTCGGCAAGTCCACGCTGCTCAACCATATTCTGGGCCAGAAACTCAGCATCACTTCACGCAAGCCCCAGACCACCCGCCATCAGGTATTGGGTATCAAGACGGCGGGACCGGTCCAGGTTATTTACGTTGACACCCCGGGCATGCATGAGGAAGAGCCCCGGGCCATCAACCGCTATATGAATCGGGCGGCCTCCTCGGCCCTGGTGGATGTGGACGTGGTGGTGTTTGTGGTCGACCAGATCAACTGGACCACGGCCGACGAGATGGTGTTGCAGAAGCTGTCCGGTCTGACATGTCCGGTTATCCTTGCAGTCAACAAAGTCGACAGGCTTGAGAACAGAAATGCTCTTTTGCCACACCTGGACATGTTGTCAAGAAAACGGGAGTTCGCCGAAGTCATACCGCTGTCAGCCCTGCGGGGTCAGAATCTGGCGCCGCTGGAACAGGCGGTTGGCGGTTTTCTGCCCCGGAGCGTTCATTTCTATCCGGATGACCAGATCACTGACAAGAGCGAACGCTTTATGGCCTCGGAGATGGTGCGGGAAAAAATAACCCGTCAACTGGGGGCCGAGTTGCCGTATTCGGTGGCGGTAGAGATTGAAGAATTTCGCCGCGACGGCAAGACCCTGCACATATCTGCGCTGATTCTGGTCGAGCGGGAAGGGCAGAAGAAAATTGTTATCGGGGACAAGGGGGAGCGTCTGCGCAGTATTGGTCAGGAGTCACGGATTGACATGGAGCGCCTGTTTGACAGCAAGGTTATGTTGCGGCTCTGGGTCAAGGTCAAACGGGGCTGGGCAGACAGTGACCGGGCCCTGAAAAGTCTGGGCATGAACGACTTCTGAGGTTTCGATGCCGGGTTCAGTGCAACAGGAGCCCGCGTATGTGCTTCACCGGCGCTCCTATCGGGAAACCAGTCTTCTGGTTGATGTTTTTTCCCTGAATGCAGGGCGAATGTCGGTGGTGGCACGGGGCGGCAATACCGTCAAAAGTCCACTCAAGGCACAGTTGCAGCCCTTCCAGCCACTCTTGCTGGACTGGCAGGGACGCCATGATCTCAAAACCCTGACCCAGACCGAGGTGCAGCAAGGACCGGTACTGCAACGGACCGAAGCGCTGTATTGTGGTCTGTACATCAATGAGTTGCTCCAGCGGCTGCTACCGGTTGGAGACCCCAGCCCCGAACTTTTTGCCGCTTATATTGATACGCTGGATCAACTGGCGACAACGGTTGATGTTCAGCCGGTGCTACGTCGGTTTGAGTGGGCGTTTGTCGAGGCGATGGGGCTCAGTTTTGACTGGACCATCACCACGGATACCGGTGAAGCGGTGGTCGCCGGGGCGCACTACGGGTACGATCCCGAACAGGGCATTGTGTCGGGCCAGGCCAGCGCGCCGCGACTGTGCGGTCTTCCGGGTGATGTTCTACTGGCGTTATCTGCCGGTAATCTGGAGTCACCGGCCTGCCGTCGTCTGGCGAAAAAAACCATGAGAGTGCTGATCGATCATTTGATGCAGGGGCGACCGCTGAACAGCCGTGCCCTGTTCAGTCACGGGCGAGGAGACAGTCATGAATCCTAGAGTATTACTGGGGGTCAATATAGACCATGTTGCCACGCTTCGGCAGGCGCGGGGAACCCGCTATCCGGACCCGGTGCAGGCTGCTCTGGTGGCCGAGCAAGCGGGAGCGGATGGTATCACGTTGCATCCCCGTGAGGATCGGCGACACATTCAGGATCGCGACGTGTTGATGCTCAGGGAGATGCTGACTGCCCGGATGAACCTGGAAATGGCTGTCACGGAGGCAATGCTGGCGTTTGCGGAACAGGTGCGGCCGCCGTGTGTCTGCCTGGTGCCTGAGAAACGAGAGGAGCTGACGACCGAAGGCGGTCTGGATGTAGACGGTCAGGAGGCTCGCGTCGCCAAGGCCTGTGAGCGCCTCGCTCGTATCGGCGCCGAGGTGTCCCTGTTTATCGATCCGGATCCGCTGCAGATTGACGCGGCAGTGCGCTGTGGTGCGCCGGTCATTGAGCTGCATACCGGTGAATACGCCCTTGCCGGGTCGCCGGAGGCCGTGGACAGGGCGTTCGATTCGGTCGCCCGGGCCGTCGCCTATGCCCGTAAAAAAGGGTTGATCGTTAACGCAGGACACGGCCTGCATTACCACAATACGGAGCGAATTGCCGCCATTCCGGGCATCAACGAGCTGAACATCGGCCACAGCATCATCGCCAGAGCGGTATTTACCGGTTTGAAGGATGCCGTGAGTGATATGCGGGCGATTCTCGACCGTGCAGTGGTGAGCGGACAGGTCTTTGTTGGCTCAGAGTAATACGCGTACCTCAGCGAGCGGTTTGACGAAACAGCGGTTGCCAGTCGGTCTGGTCGGTCCAGTTGTCCAGCCGTTCAATGGCCGACAGCATCTGGCTCTTCAGTTGTTCGAGGTCTGGCGCGGCCCGCTTGAGGCCGGTTTCGAATTGCTCGGCGGCTTCCCGTAGCTCCGGTACACCACAATAGCGAGTCGCGCCGTGAAGTTTGTGCACGCACTCCAGTAGCTCATCCATCTGGCCGGCCTGCCAGAGGGCCTCGATGCGTTCAGCGTCGGGGCCAAGCTGTTCCAGCAGCATACTGAACAGCTCCTCGGCCAGCTCGCTCTTGCCCGCCGCCAGCCGGATACTTTCGTCGATATTGACGCAGGGCTTTTGCCGCTGGCGAGTGGAGGGCCGGATGCGCCGCCGGGTATCGCGAATTTCCGGCAATGACGATTCCGGGCCCGTGGCTGGACGACAGTCAAAGCCCGTATGCTCGGCAATGGTGTCAGTCAGTTCGCGATTGCTGACCGGTTTGGCCAGATAACCGTCAAAACCCTGTTGCATCAGACGGTCCTGCTCGTCTGCCAGAGCATGGGCGGTCAGGGCGATCACCGGCGTGTGGCGGGAGGCACCGTCCAGACTACGCAGGCGCTCGGTGGTTTCCAGACCATCCATGCCGGGCATTTGCAGGTCCATGAACACCAGATCGTAATTGGTTTGCCGGGCCTTGCTGAGTGCTTCAAATCCGCTGGCAGCTCCGTCTGCCAGAATGTCGCAGTCAGCCAGCAGCGTCATGACCAGTTTCAGGTTCGCCTCATTATCGTCCACCGCAAGCACCCTCGGTGGTGACAGTGACCGGTTTGTTGCCGGTTGATGGGGGGCGGGCACGCTGGGTGCCCCTGGGGTGATGCCGTGCACCAGCATCAGCAACTCGTCGTACAGAGGTTCCCGGCAAACCGGTTTGGTGATGTGTCCGCTGGCCAGTTCCGCCAGGGCTGAATGGTGAGTCTCAAGCGTTGGGGTCAGCAGCAGTGTGCGGCAGTCCCGTTCCAGCTCCAGCGTCCTGATCAGGTCACGGTAGTGAGTCGAATTCAGCAGGTGTCGGGTGACACCGATGACGGCTACCGCGTAGCCTGAATGGTTCTGCTGGGCGTTTTCCACATGCTCCATCAGGTCTGCCGGTGTCGCCACGCGGTCTACCTGCATCCCCCAGTCGACCAGCATGTGCTCCACCGCCAGGCCGGTGGTTTTCTGGTTTTCCAGGTAAACCACCCGCTCGCCCTGAAGGGCGTCCCGCAAGGCCGGGGCCTCACTGCTGGTCGACAGTTCGGTGCGCAGGGTGAACCAGAATGTGGAGCCTTTGCCGAGTTCGCTTTTCAGCCCGATCTTGCCGCCCATTTCCTCGACCAGACGCTTGGAAATGACCAGCCCCAGGCCGGTTCCGCCGTATTGTCTGGCGGTCGATGCATCCGCCTGGCTGAAAGCGCTGAACAGGGATTGCTGCTGGGCCCGCGACAACCCGACACCGGAGTCGGTAACGCTGAGTCGCAGGGTTACCTGCTGCGATTCGCTGTCTTCCTCTTCCAGGCTGGCCCGCAGCACTACCTCGCCGGTCTGGGTAAACTTGATGGCGTTGTTGACCAGATTGGTAATGACCTGTTTGACCCGCAGTGGATCGCCCATCACGTTGTCCGGTACATCATTGTAGACCAGTGGCACCAGATCGAGATTTTTGCTGTGGGCGGCGGGCGCCAGCATCATCATGACATCCTCGACGATATCCCGAAGCTGAAACGGCACGCGGTCAAGAATCAGCTTGCCGGCCTCGATCTTCGAAAAGTCAAGGATGTCGTTGATGATGGTGAGGAGTATCTCCGAGGACTTGCGTATGGTGCTCAGGTGATCCCGCTGGTGTTTTGGCAGCGGACTTTTGAGCAGTAATTCGGTAAAACCGATGATGCCGTTCAGCGGGGTACGGATCTCATGGGACATATTGGCCAGGAATTCCGACTTGATCCGACTCGCTTCCAGAGCTTCCTTGCGGGCGAAGTCCAGTTCAATATTCTGGATTTCGATGGTTTCCAGGGTTTCCCGGAGATCTTCCGTTGCCTGGTCGATATTCTGCTGCATCTCGGCCTGGGCGCGGCTGAGTTCTTCGGCCATCGCATTAAGGCCCGATTCCAGTTGTTCGAATTCCGGGCCCGCACCGGTGTGTACCCGGGTTTCCAGCTTGCCCTCCTTGAGCAGGGCGACAGCGCTGTTCAGTTCGAACACCGGGTCTGTGAATGACCTGCTCATGCGCGTGGCGATCACCAGATTAGTGCCAATGCCCGCCAGTACAAGCAGCAGACTGACCAGTAGTGCCTTGTAGGTTTCCTTGTCGGTGCGCAGGTGGGACATTTCCACGGCCACCCAGCCAATGGGTTTGGTCGATCCCTGTTTGGTCGAGCTGGCGTCGATGTCCAGCAAGCTGTCCATCATCAGGTCCTGCAGGAAGACCGGGGTGATGAACAGGGTGCTTTCCTGACCCGGGCGATGAATGGTCTCGCGGATGTCCAGCGCTGCCTGGTCAATCCGGTCAGTCAGTTTGGGCCCGCTGTGGAGCAGTCGTTCGCGTTTGGCGTTGAAGAAAGTCAGCGAACGGACATCTTTTTCTTCCAGCAGTGAATTGGACAGGCTGTTAAGCAGGCTGCGGTTGGCTGTAAACATACCGTATTCGGCTGCTGCTGCCAGTTGACGGGAGAGGGAGTCGCCACGGTCACGGAGCAGGTGTTCGATATTACCGACCCAGCTGTAGGTGAAAAACAGCCCGAGTATGACCGTAATGAACACGGTGGGTACGACCGTGGCCACCAGAACCTTTTTGCGAATGCCCCAATGACGCATAACGTACTTCCTGGCCTCTCCTGCACCCGCTGGCCCTGATCTGGCAGGACCTGCCGCTGACAGTGGCGGGTCTTTATTGCGCGGTCCGTGTGCCGGTCGTTCCTTGCATGCTGCGTACTCGCTTCACCGGCCATTTTACCGAAAGCGCCGGATTGCCGATACTGCACTCCGGCCCTGTTTATAGCCAGTCGTCATTTTAATATCGGTAAGCCGTATTGGGAGACTGTTGCTGTTACGCGTATGATGCGAAGCCAGAGTGTAACACAGGTTCAGTCAGTCAACTGAACCTGTCA
Organism: Marinobacter sp.; assembly: GCA_030149475.1. GTDB lineage: Bacteria > Pseudomonadota > Gammaproteobacteria > Pseudomonadales > Oleiphilaceae > Marinobacter. Next base: position 6,744 of record JASBRL010000015.1, on the reverse strand, counting down.
GTATCCGTAACCGGGAGTCAGATCTGTTATGCACTTTCCAACCATTGAGGATTATGTCGGTCACACGCCGTTGGTGCGCTTGCAGCGACTGCCGGGTGACACGTCCAACGTCATTCTTGCCAAGCTGGAGGGTAACAATCCCGCAGGTTCGGTAAAGGACCGACCGGCGATCAGTATGATTCAGGAAGCGGAAAACCGGGGTGATATCAAACCCGGGGACACCCTGATTGAGGCGACCAGCGGTAATACCGGCATTGCCCTGGCGATGGCTGCGGCCATCAAGGGCTACCGCATGCAACTGATCATGCCCGCCAACATGAGCGAGGAACGCCGGGCGTCCATGCGTGCCTATGGCGCGGAGCTGATTTCGGTCAGCAAGGATGAAGGAATGGAGGGCGCGCGTGACCTTGCCCAGCGAATGCATGCCGAAGGTAAAGGCTATGTCCTCGATCAGTTTGGCAATCAGGACAACCCGCTGGCGCATTATCGCACCACCGGCCCGGAGATCTGGGAGCAGACTGAAGGTCGGGTGACCCATTTTGTGAGTTCGATGGGAACGACTGGCACCATTATGGGCGTATCCCGCTATCTCAAAGAGCGCAATCCTGATGTCCGCATTATTGGCCTGCAGCCGGAGGAAGGTGCCTCCATACCCGGTATCCGCCGCTGGCCGGAAGCCTACTTGCCAAAAATCTACGATGCCGCCCGCGTGGATCAGGTGGTGGAAATTGGCCAGCAGGAGGCCGAGGACACCATGCGTGCTCTGGCCCGGGAAGAGGGTGTCTTTTGTGGCGTTTCCTCCGGCGGGTCGATAGCGGCTGCGCTTCGCCTGTCCACCCAGGTTGAAAACTCGGTGATCGTGGCCATTATCTGTGACCGTGGTGACCGTTACCTGTCGACCGGCGTTTTTCCCGGCGCCTGACGTCACCCGGACCATGAACGAGAGCGCTTTATGAGCAGACGACGCAGGAAAAGCCTGCCGGCCGAGCCGGTTCAGTGCGTCATTGAAAAACTCAGTCACGACGGGCGGGGGATTGCTCACCAGAACGGCAAAATCCAGTTTGTGGACGGCGCCCTGCCCGGTGAGCAGGTTACCGCTAACTATGTCGGAACCCGCAGCAAATTTGATGAACTGCGCACGCTGTCCGTCGACGTTATGGCGCCGGACCGGGTGGACCCTCCCTGCCAGTTTGCCGATCTGTGTGGGGGGTGCAGTCTCCAGCATATGGCCAGTGATGCGCAGATCGGGTTCAAGGAGCGGACGCTACGGGAGCATTTCGCCCATTTTGGGGGCATTGAGCCGGAATTCTGGCAGCCGCCCCTTGAGTCGGAGACCCTGGGCTACCGACGTAAGGCGCGGCTGGGAGTGCGTTTCGTCAACAAGCGCGATTCGGTATTGGTGGGTTTCCGGGAGAAACGGAACAGCTTTCTCGCCGACATTACCCGCTGTGAAGTGCTTGATCCCCGCATCGGGGAGCGGATCAGTGCGCTTCGGTCGATGCTGTATGGCCTGGCGGCCCACAACAGGATCGCGCAGATTGAAGTGGCTTGTGGCGACGACGCTGCCGCCCTGATCTTCCGCAATATGGACCCGCTGAGTGCTGATGATACGCAGGCACTGATTGCTTTCGGGACGGCCCACGACTTGCATGTCTATCTCCAGCCCAAGGGGCCGGACACGGTTTACCGGATCTGGCCGGAACAGGGTGAGGCGAGGCTCCACTACCGGCTCGATGAGTTTGATTTGACGATGGCGTTCCATCCGATGGATTTCACTCAGGTCAATCGTGGTATCAATCAGGCTATGGTTGCCCGCGCTGTAGACTGGCTGGATGTACAACCGGGCGATCGTGTGCTCGATCTGTTCTGTGGTCTAGGTAATTTCACGCTGCCGCTGGCACGCAAGGCGCTGGCAGTCGTTGGTGTCGAGGGCGATGAAGCCATGGTTGTGCGAGGCCGTGAGAATGCCTCACTCAATCGGATGACGAATGCCGTATTTCATGGTGCGAACCTTCAGGGGGACTTTGTGTCAGAGTCCTGGGCCAGTGAGGGCTTTGATAAAATCCTGATTGATCCGCCCCGGTCCGGAGCCCTGGAAATCTGTGGGCATCTGGCGGCTTTTGGTGCCGAGCGAGTGGTCTATGTGTCCTGCAATCCGGCGACGCTGGCGCGGGACGCGGGTGTTCTGGTCGATAAGGGCTACCGGCTTGTCCGGGCCGGGGTTATGGATATGTTTCCCCACACCACCCACGTTGAATCAATTGCCCTGTTTGAGCGCAGATCTCGCTGAACCTGAGGTCATCAACAACGGTTGAGGGCCTCCGCAAGGAAAGCAAAACGGAACCGGCATGGTAAAAGTTCGAGAAGATTATGCGATCACCGGAGACGGCCACATCGATATCGAGGAGTGGGTCCGGCAGATCGAATCACAGACCCGGCTGGAGGATGTAGACCAGTTTCGCCGGGCCTGTGAGAAAAGCGCTGAAATTGACCTCCAGGCCTTTCGCGAGGATCGCCTGTGGGCGCCCGGCGCCAGTAGTTTTCGCACCGGTATTGAGATGGCGCAGATCCTGGTTGAGCTGCATCTGGATCAGGCGAGCCTGGTTGCCGCCATTCTCTATCGTGCTGTTCGCGAGGAGCGCGTGCCGCTTGCTGAAATCCGGGCGGAGTTCGGCGATGAAGTGGCCAATCTGATCGATGGTGTCCAGCAGATGGCGGCAATCTCGGCGATCCATCACCCGCTGAAGGGTAACGTGCTTGGCCAAAACCAGGGCCAGCTGGATAACGTGCGCAAGATGCTCGTGACACTCATCGACGATGTGCGGGTGGCGCTGATCAAGCTTGCCGAGAGAACCTGCGCCATTCGTGCGGTCAAGGATGTGGTGCCCGAGAAACGCATGAAAGTCGCGAGAGAGGTGTTTGACATCTACGCGCCTCTGGCGCAGCGGCTGGGGATTGGCCACATCAAATGGGAGCTGGAAGACCTGTCCTTCCGCTACCTTCACGAGACCGCGTACAAGAAAATTGCCAAGCTGCTCGATGAAAAGCGCCTGGACCGGGACGGCTACATCAAGCGTGTCCTGGACACCCTCGGAACGGAGCTGGCTCGGGCGGGGATTGAGGGGGCCCTGACCGGGCGAGCAAAGCACATCTACAGTATCTGGCGCAAAATGCGTCGCAAGGGTATCGAGTTTTCCCAGGTTTACGACGTTCGTGCCGTGCGCATTCTGGTCCCGGAAGTACGCGACTGCTACGCCGCGCTGGGTATTGTTCATGGTATCTGGCGGCACATTCCCAACGAGTTCGATGATTACATCGCCAGCCCCAAGGAGAACGGGTACCAATCGCTACATACAGCGGTAGTGGGCCCGGAAGGCAAGGTCATGGAGGTGCAGATTCGCACCCACAAAATGCACGAAGAAGCCGAACTGGGGGTTTGTGCGCACTGGCTGTACAAGGGTATGGACAAAAGCAACCGGTCAACCGGCTACGACGCCAAAATCAACTGGCTGCGGCAGGTTCTGGAATGGCAGGAAGATCTGGGCGACCTGTCCGGACTGGTTGATCAGCTCAAGGGCGATGTGACGTCTGACCGGGTCTACGTGTTTACCCCCGAGGGTCATGTTGTGGACCTGCCTCAGGGGGCCACGCCGGTGGATTTTGCCTACCGCGTGCACACCGAAATTGGCCACGCCTGTCGTGGAGCGCGATTGAATGGCCGGATCGTGCCCCTGACCTACCCACTTAAAACCGGAGATCAGGTCTTTATCCTGACTTCCAACAATCCGGCCCCCAGTCGCGACTGGCTCAACCCCAGTCTTGGCTACATCCAGACCTCCCGGGCCCGGGCCAAGGTGACACACTGGTTCAAGGAGCAGAATCGCGAGCAGAACATCAGCGATGGTCGGGCGATTCTGGAAGATGAATTCAGGCGCCTGTCGATCTACGACGTGGACCTCAACGAGTTGGCCGTCAAGGTTAACTACCGCAACGCGGACGACATGTTTGCAGCGGTCGGCGCGGGCGATCTCAAGCCCACCCATGTGGCCAATATCGCCCAGCAGATGATCGAGCCGCCGGCCACCCGGATGGATCTCAAGCTCAGCAGTCAGCGCCATACCCCATACGATACCGAGTCGGATATCCGGATCCACGGAGTTGGCAAGCTCAAAACCCAGGTAGCCAAGTGCTGTAAACCGCTGCCGGGGGACCTTATAGGGGGCTACATCACCGTGGGTCGCGGCGTCACCGTGCACCGCCAGGATTGCCTGACGTTCCTCCATCTGCGTGAGTACGAGCCGAACAGAATCATCGAGGTAAGCTGGGGCGGCACGCCGGAAGCGGTGTACCCGGTGGATATTGAAATTGACGCCTACGATCGGTCCGGATTGCTGCGGGACATTACCCAGGTACTGTCTTCGTCACGCACCAACGTGCTGGCACTGAATACGATTTCCAATCCGGATGACAATACCGCGACCATGACCGTCAACGTGGAAATTTCCAGCCTTGAACAACTGGCACGTCTGTTGGCTCAGATCCGCAATCTGCCAAACATCATCGACGTCCGTCGCAAACGCAGGTGAAGAATGCGCTATTCAATTGACGATCTGAAAACCCTGATGGCCCGACTGCGGGATCCGCAGACCGGCTGCCCCTGGGACACCAGACAGACCTACCGGACGCTGGTTGCCCATACCCTGGAGGAAGCTCATGAGGTGGCAGATGCCATCGACCGCGAAGACTTCCCGCATCTCGAGGGCGAGCTCGGTGACCTGCTGTTTCAGGTGATTTTTTACGCTCAGCTTGGCCAGGAAGATGGTCATTTTGGCTTTGACAGTGTGGTCGACAACCTGGTCCGAAAACTGATTCGGCGTCACCCCCACGTTTTTCCGGAGGGAACTCTGGACAGCTGCATTGACCCGCAAAACCGCCCGACCGAAGCCGAGATCGGGGCGAACTGGGAGCGCATCAAGGCCGAGGAACGTGCCGCCGCACCAAAGTCCGGCACCGGTGACCGTGATCGCAGCGTACTTGCCGGCATAGCCGGGGCGCTGCCAGCGATGGTCCGGGCCGAGAAGCTCCAGCGCCGGGCGTCCCGTCACGGCTTTGACTGGCCCACCGTTGAACCGGTGTTTGACAAGCTCCATGAAGAAATTGACGAACTCCGTGAAGCATGGTCCGAGGCTCAGGAGCATCCTGCGGCAATGGACGCGGTGGAAGACGAACTGGGCGACCTGCTGTTTGTCTGCGTCAACCTGGCACGGTTTATGAGCGTCAATCCGGACCTGGCACTGCGCCGGACAAATCGTAAATTTGAGACCCGATTCCGCGCCATTGAAGACCGACTTTCGAAGGAGGGGAGATCTCTGGATTCAGAAACACGCGAGTCTCTCGACGCAATCTGGCAGTCGGTCAAGGGGGTGGCGACCAGCCGTTGACGGCAATTGGTCCGGTTCAGCACATTGTGCAACATAAAGCTGTTTGATAAGTACAATCCGTAACCGTTTATCCGGGCTCTGGAAGTATGGTTCGTCTAAACTGGATATCAGACACATATGTGGTCGGTTACCCTCATCCGGTTGATCCTGGTGACAAGCCTCGATGGGTTGTATTCCGTTGGCCGGCGCATTTTGCATCAGCGTATTCTGGACCGCATGGCGTTCGCTCAGGAAGTTTGCCGGGTTGTGCAAGACGACACAGATACAATGGTGACACAGATACAATGGTTGAGTGCGGCCACAGGCAATGTTGAGCCGGTTATGGTCCGGAACGTAGCAGGAGTTGCAGGGCATGAAGATTAAAGATCTGGTGAAATACTGGGATAAGCACGCACGGGGCCGTTTGAGCCGTGATGCCTATTTCATGGCGTTATCGGATCAGCACCACAAGCGACTGGAGAAGCTGAGTACACTGTACCCGATGAAATCGTCCCAGGATCTGATCCGGGATCTTGTCTCGGCCGCGCTTGATGAACTTGAAACCAGCTTCCCTTACGAGCAGGGTTCAAAAGTGGTTGCGTTCGATGAGGATGGTTTTGAGATCTATGAGGACACGGGTTTGACGCCTCGCTTCGTCAGCCTGAGTCAGAAACACATTCAGCGTCTCAAGGCGCGCCAGATCGAATCAGTGGCCTGATTCGATCTGGCGGTTTGCCGTTGGCTGCCGGGCCGCCTGCCGTGGCACTCTGGTGGTACTCTGTAAGCCCCGAGGAGTTAGCCCCGAGGAGTTAGCCCCGAGGAGTAAGCCCGGAGGAAAAGACGCCCCGGGCACCCAGAGCCGCGCTATTTTCCGGTCAGCTTGTCTTTCAGTGGACTTTGCCGGACCAGGTCGTCCAGTGCCGCAGCGACCATGTCATTAAGAATGTCACTCTCGCTGCGATCCGGATAGAGTTCAGCCAGTGCGGCAATACGAGCCGCGTCTTCCAGAGGTAGCCGCAGATTATAATCGTGAGTCCGCTCCACAGGTTCCTGCTTTTTTTCCCAGTGTTTGGGTAAATCGGTTACTTTCATAGTGTCTCCATGCAACCAGCTATTGGTTCCGCCGACCACTCCCGGTCCGCCGAACGTTCGGAATGACGAATAGACTTGTCCTGATGTTCCCTAGGGAACCTCTGATCAAGTCTATTGACGATTCTGCAAGTGTTGAGAGGCTCAGTGGCAAGGCGCGACTCGCCGGTAATGGCCGACGTCCTTGCCAAGAGTCGTAACGCGGCCAATGAGCCTCCCAACGCTTGCCCACAGG
>JASBRL010000004.1 GCA_030149475.1 Marinobacter sp. | reverse complement strand
AGAGTATCCCTGGAGCAGCTTCCGCTTCAATGCACTGGGGGAGCCTGACAGTCTGATTTCACCGCATCCACTCTACAATGCTATCGGTATCAGCAGTGCAAAACGCCGCATTGCGTATCGTGATCTATTCCGATATAGCCTTCCGGAACAGGCCCGCCATGATATTGCCAAGTGCTTGTCTGCCAGTCAGATCCTGGGTAGCGGCCAGTTTCGAGAGCAAGTGCAGGCCGCGCTTGGGCGCAAGGTCGGGAAGGTTGGACGAGGACGACCAGCAGGTCGACGGAGTTGATCAAAATAAAATCAATCTGACCCTTTTCTTTTGTCAGATCCTGGGTAGCGGTCAGTTTCGAGAGCAAGTTGAGGCCGCGTTTGGGCGCAAGGTCGGGAAGGTTGGACGAGGGCGACCAGGTCGACGGAGTTGATCAAAATAAAATCAATCTGACCCTTTTAATATGCTTTTAATATGGGTCGGCAGCGTCGGCGGTGGCTCACTGGGTGACTTGGCCGGTACTGCACTTTGCAGCATCGCGACGGTGAGTTCCGCCGGTATTGGCGGTGTTGCATGCGTCAACTCCCGAACAGCACTACTTTGTTGCGCCCATTCTCTTTGGCCGCATAAAGCGCCTCATCGGCCTGTTGTAGCCATTGCATGTAGTTTTCCGGCGTATCGGTCAGCGGAGCAACACCAACGCTGACGGTATACCGGATATCGGCAACCGCGGCTTTTTACCGTGCTCGTCTCGATGGCAGCGCGGATACGCTCGCAGATCACCAGAGCACCGTCGGCGTCAGTCTCGGGCAATATGATGCCGAACTCTTCTCCACCATAGCGTCCCGGGTGATCCGAGTGGCGCAGGCTCTCACGCATGACACGTGCCGTGTGTTTTATGACTTCATCACCCGCCAGATGGCCATGGGTGTCGTTCACGGGCTTGAAGTGATCGATGTCAAACATCACCAGTACCGACGGGTTTCCGTAACGTCGATAGCGTTCATACTCGCTGTCAATCAGGTTCTCCCAGGTGCCCCGATTAAGCAGCCCTGTCAAACGATCGGTCATGCTCAGGCGGGCAAGTTGCTGGTTGGCCCGTTCCAGCGCTATGCGCCCCGTTGCGACATCGGTTACGTCGTAAATCATCACGCAGATTTTGTCGACCTCACCATCCGGCCCGGACAAGGGGCTGATGGTGAGGTTCTGAAACATGAATTCTTCCGTTCCGGTAATTGGCCGGGTATTGCGAAAGCGGAACAGATAGGGGCGCTGTTCCCACGAGGTGAATGTTCGTGTTCTGAGAAGCACAACGGACTTTATCTTGTTGACTATCCATGCTTTCGGAAGGTCCGGGAATACGTCAAACAATGATTGATCGCGGATGCTAGAGGCGGTCATGCCGCTGTGATTTTCCATAAAGCCATTCCAGACCTGCACCCGATAGTCGAGACTCAGAACGACCAGTCCTACCTCTACCGACTCGAGCATGTCCACCAGCCAGTGAAAGGCGTTGATTTCATTTTCTTTCACCGCCATGGGTGGTTACTCCGCCAGGTAAAGAAGATTTGTTTCCAGGAAAGGGATGGACTCCTCGGTCAGTAGTACCAACAGGTCACACTCAATGGCATGGTCTTCCACCGTATAGCGGATCTCTATGGCTAACAACTGCTCCGCCTGTTGACTGTGGTGCTGGAGAAGGTCGCTGATCTGCCGGTGCTGGCCCAGGACGGTCGGGTGGCTAAGCCCGAGTTTAAGGTCGAGTTGATCCCCTACGCCTTTGATGAATGCCCCGAACAGAATGCTGGACATGTCCATCAGGACTTCCACCTCAAGCGCGTCGGAACTGATGTCACTGTAGTGAAGCAGGCGTGCCATATCGTCAAAGCTGGAGTCCGAAAACAGCAACAGGGCTTCACCCGCTACGCCGGAGCCGGTAAAGCCCTGGCATACCGCGGAATACGTTTGTTCGTCTGCGGCCGACAGCGCCATACTGAGCTCCGAGCGCGCGATCATCGCCACTCTTGGTACGGGTAGGGTGATGAACACGTCAAGCAACCTTGCCAGCAAATCGGCAGCACGCCCCATGGCGACATTGGCGACTTCCTGAAGATAGTCATTCAACTGGGGCGGGGAAGCGTCGGGCGCCGGAACCGTCATTGAAGACTCCGGATCGGTTTCAGCGGGCTGATAGATACCGTAATCCCGGAGCAACGTTGCGACCAGAACGCTGTCCGTCGGTTTCTTGATGAAATCGATCGCCCCCATCTTTTTGACCCGCGCGCGCGCCTGGGGCTGAATGTCGCCGGATACGACAATCGTCATGACTGGCAGGTCTTCCCGCTGAATAGTTTCCAGAACCCCGTAGCCGTCAAGCTCAGGCATGTTCAGGTCCAGGAACAGAATCTCTCCCTCGCCGGCCCGAAGTTTCGGAAGAGCGTCCAGCCCATGCTCGGCAAACGTGACGACTTTGTCCCAGTCACCCGGAAGCGCTCTTGCCATCTGTTTTCGCGCCATGCCTGAATCATCACAGATCAGTACTCGGGTAGTCATGGTCGATGGCGTTCTCTTGCTAGCTGGCTTTCTGAGAATGAATGACGACGTGGAACTCTACCAGTCTGGCATTCCGTTATTGCTTGGGAACCTCTGATCAAGTCTATTGACGATTCTGCAAGTGTTGAGAGGCTCAGTGGCAAGGCGCGACTCGCCGGTAATGGCCGACGTCCTTGGCAAGAGTCGTAACGCGGCCAATGAGCCTCTCAACGCTTGCCCGCAGGGGCTCTCCCTGAAAGCCGGACTCCGCGTTGAGCCTTCTTGAAAGGCAACCAGCCTTCCTGCGAAGCCTCGCCTCGATTCCGGCTTTCAGGGAGAGCCAGAATTGCCAATAGACTTAATCAGAGGTTCCCCAGACATGATTATTAAATGGACGATAAATAGCAACGCTATGCATTGATCCAGAATACCCGCTTGCGCCTCTGCGCCCAGCTCATTGCCGCCTGCTGGTCGGTGGAGTACGGTCCTTTTCTCGGGCCGGCTTGGCGGGCCTGGCACATGGGTCTCTGCGCGGCGGCGCCAATTTCCTCTACTTCGATGGCACAACGCTGTTTGCACATGCCCACAAGCGCATCTCTGCCACTTGTTCCACGAGCCGGAGCGCGACAACTGGCGCAGCGCAGGGGCCCATATCGC
>JASBRL010000164.1 GCA_030149475.1 Marinobacter sp. | reverse complement strand
GCCCGCAGGGGCTCTCCCTGAAAACCGGACTCCGCGTTGAGCCTTCTTGAAAGGCAACCAGCCTTCCTGCGAAGCCTCGCCTTGAGTCCGGCTTTCAGGGAGAGCCAGAATTGCCAATAGACTTAATCAGAGGTTCCCTAGAGTTAACGACCAAAGGGAGCAGATCATGTCGCTGAAAGATTCGCTGGTCAGCAAGCTGGAAACGCAGACCGGGCACTGGAGCAAACAGATTGACAAGTTGCGAGCCGATTCCGAAGAACGGATCGCGAAGGCCCGGGATGCCCAGGCAGAAGCTGAAATCCAGAAAGAAGTGTCGGAGAAAATTCAGTCACTGGAGTCGCGGATGGATGAGGCTCGTCAAAAAGCCAATGAACTTCGTGACGCTGGCGAAAATCGCCTGGACGATCTGAAAAAACGGATTGATGAGTGGCTGCCCGGCAATGCCAACTGAGACCGCGCCCGAACCCTCACGGGCGGGCAATCCATAATGTCTGGCGCCTGGTGAAAACCTGCAGGAATCCATCCCGGCAGGTTTTCCTGAGCGGCCACTAGTGCCCCTTAACACAAGTGCAGGAGCGCTGCCCTCGGCTTGTATCGTCCTGAAGCTACTGCCGTGTTGGCACCAGATTCAGCTCTACCCGACGGTTCTGCTCACGACCAGCGGCGGTATCGTTGGAAGCAATCGGATTGTTCTCGCCGTAACCCACTGCCCGGGTGCGCGATGGGCTGATGCCCTGGCTCAGCAGAAAATCACGGACCGATCCGGCCCGTCGCTCACTCAACAACTGATTGTAGCTCGCAGAACCGGTATTATCGGTATAGCCTTCAATCTGGATCGCGGTTTTATCAAATTCCTTCACCACCAGTGCCACCGACTCGAGTACATTGGTGAAGGACGGTTTGATCGACGACTGATTGACGTCGAATGTGATGTTGCCGGGCATGACCAGATTGATCTGGTCCCCGTTCCGAACTACCTGAACGCCGCTGCCTGCCAATTTATGGCGAAGCTGGGCTTCCTGCCGATCCATGTAATAACCAATACCGCCACCTGCTGCGGCACCGGCGGCGGCGCCAACGAGGGCGCCCTTCCCCCGATTTTTACCACCGGCGGCGGCGCCGATCGCGGCACCACCAATGGCACCGATAATACTGCCCTTGGTGGCGTTGGACGTTTTCTGCTCACCGGTGTACGGATCATAGGTCATGCAGCCATGAAGCCCCACCAGGGCCACTGAAAACGCTACCATGGTTTTTTTCACAACAGACTCCTGATTTTTCAAAAAGCTTCCACTGGACCAGTCCTGACTCAGGGTGTGTGCCCGTTGTCCCGACTGAATGTTTCTATCACTGCATTAAAGACCGAAGCTTGCAGGTCTTTTGCCTCATTAACAAGATGATGACGACCGTGCGGTATTCTAAGTTCCTCAACATGAGCAAACTTATTACGAATAATCCGCAGGTTGTGTTGCCAGTCGACCGTCAGGTCCTGCTCGCCCTGAACCACCATAACTGGAAAATCCACTGGCTGTGCCGCCTCTATCCGCGGCACCCACTGGCGCAGAGCGGCAACCCAGTCGGCGTGGACCGCCCTGGCCTGAAGCGGATCCACGTCTTTGAGAAACCGCAGAAACCGGGTATTACCGCTGTTCTCGGAAAACAGGCGCCGCCAACGCTTCATGAACGGGCTGGCCAGACTGTGCAACAGCCTCGCACCCAGCCAGCCCACAGGGCGGACCAGCGGTGCCAGCAGCACCACACGACGAAAATCGGAGGTTGTCTGGTTATGCCGATTGGTCAGCAGGTAGTCAATCAGGATACCACTGCCCGTGCTTTGTCCGACGGCATACCAGGGTGACCGCAAGCCAGGCCGGACCGTCGCCATCACATCGGTCAGCACGGCCTGATATTCTTCAAAACTGACTATTGCCGCCGGAATACCGCTGGACAGACCATGCCCGGGCTGGTCATAGGCGAGCACATCCAGACCGGCGCCCAGGCATCGGTCTATTAGCTGGCTGTAGAGCCCGATATGGTCAAAGTAGCCATGCAGGATGTAGACGGTTCCACGCGCCTCCGGCCGGCGGAAGTAATGCACGGCCACACGGTGCCCACCTGCGTCAATCCAGCCCTGGTGGTAACAGACGCCCGGATGTTCCAGCCACAGATCAAGGCCATAAAAACGGCAGTAGGCCTGAGCTTCGGCGCTCAGTGTCTGGCTTTTCAGAGGATCGAAAGACGCCAACTGGTCAAACAGCGTTGCGCGCTCCCAGTCCGGAATATCCAGAGTGTCGGTTTTCCAGTACACGTCAGTTCATGCACCCGTAAAAATGAAAATTCAAGGCGCGCGATCGGAGGGATCAGGCAGCGCCACTTCTCCCCTGACGAGGGCATCTTTTTGCGACCGTGGCCACTGTTTGATCTGCCACTCCAGCCAGGCCGCGCGTCGCCGCTCGCCTGCCTCGGCGGAAAAAACCAGTGTCAGCGGCCCCTTGCCTCGCAGAGCCCTGGCACCCCGCGGACTCCCCGACTGATGCTCACGGAACCGACGGGGAACATCGGTGGTAATGCCAGTGTACAGAGTACCGTAACGGGTCTGAACGATATATACGAACCACATCGCGTGGGGAACCTGTGCAAGCGTATCTAAAATGAATCGAGGACGATCGTACCAACCGGCCTCTGCCGGCGTAGCAATGTGCTCAGCCAGGCGCCGGCAGGGCCTTCCGGCTGCCATGCTGCTGCAACCAGAGACCGCCAATAATCAGCATCAGGCCAAGATACGTCGATGGCAAAATAACCTCGCCCAGAATCAGGTAGATAAATACCAGCGATAAAAACGGCGAGATGAAAATCAGATTGCTTACGCGGGCTGTATTCTCCGCCTTTTTAAGCGCATAAGACCACAACACAAACGCCAGTCCCATTTCAAACACGCCGACATAGAGGGCACCGCCAACACCAAGCCCCATGGAAAACCCGAAACCATCGGTCAGTGCGCAGGCCAGCGTAATAACGGGCAGACCACACAGAAAATTCAGCAGCAACCCGACCACGGGATCGCGCCGGTCCCGGGTGGCCAGTATCCAGTAGCCAGCCCAGACCAGGGTACTGGCCAGGGCAAAAGCCACCCCGATGGGGTCTGAAAAGCTCAGTGACAGAACCTGACCGTGGGTCGCAATAACCACCACACCTCCGTAGCAGACCAGTCCGGCAAAAATGTCGCTGAGCCGCAATGACTGGCCCAGGAACGGCACCGACAGATACGCCAGCACCAGGGCCCAGGTGTAGTTAATCGGCTGCGCCTCCTGGGCCGGAAGTCGGTCGAAGGCACCAAACAGCAGGAAGTAGTAGAGGCAGGGGTTGATCAGACCCAGCCCCAGCGACTGGAGATACTGCCGCCGGCTGAGGCTGATGACCTGGCGCAGACGGCCCTGAAGCGTCAGCACCGTGAACAACACCAGAATCGATGCGAGGCAGGCAATAAACAGTAACTGAACCGGCGACAGGGACCGCAGAGAGAGCTTGAACGCGGTCGCCACAGTCGACCAGAGCAGCACGGCTCCAAGCCCGAACAGCATGGCCTGACGTTGATTTTTCACACAGCGCTCCTCGACCGATAGCGGCCATGGCGATTCAGCAGAGTGGCAGACTAATTCAGGACAACGATGTTGACCACCGTAACGGTGCCTAACCACCAAAAACCCCGCCGAAGCGGGGTTCTGATACCAGCAGGCGTCCGCTAGCCGCCCATCAAGCCGGGCAGGAACAGGGCAATCTGCGGAAACACGATCAATAGCACTGTCGACAGCAACAACAGCACAATAAACGGCGGTGTCCCACGGATCACATCCAGGTAGGGCCGTCGGAAAATCGCCACCGCGGTAAATATATCGCAGCCGAACGGTGGCGTTGCGGACCCGATGGCAGCCTGCAGAGTCACCAGCGTGCCCACCAGCACCGGATCGATACCAGCAGCGGCCACGGCCGGCGCGAAAATGGGCGTCAGGATCAGGATCACCACAATCGGGTCAACGAACATGCAACCCACAAAATAAGACACCGAAATCAACGCCAGAATCAAGTACGGACTGCCCGCCGCATTAGCCACCACGTCCCCGAGCAGCAGATCGGGCAATTTGGCGAACGACACCACCCAGGAGAAGGCGGTACCGGCCGCCACCAGAATAAACACCACGGCCGTGATCAGCCCGGTTGAGAGGGCAATGGACGGCATATCGCTGATTTTGACCTGCCGGAACAGCACCATCTCCAGAAACAGGGCATAGGCAACCGACATGGACGCCGCCTCACTCGGACTGAACAGCCCCGAATAGATACCGCCGATGATAATGACCGGAAAGCCCATCGGCAGTATGGCTTTCTTCACCGCGTTCTTACGCTCCTCATGACTCGCTTTCGGGAGTACCGGAATGCCCAGTTTGATGGACTTGAAATAGCAGTACACGGAAAACAGAATCAGAATCATGATGCCGGGGCCTATCCCGGCAATGAACAGGTCACCCACCGAGGTGCCGGAGACCACTCCGTAAATAATCATGCCGATGGACGGTGGAATCAGCAGTGCAATGTCACTGGCGTTAATAATCAGCGCCATGGCGAAGGTATCGGTATACCCTGCCTGAATCAGCTTTGGGCGAAGTGGCTGCCCGATGGCCACCACCGTGGCCTGGGTGGAACCGGACACGGCACCAAACAGCGTGCAGGAGACCGCCGTCGTCATCGGCAGACCACCGCGCAAATGGCCGACAAATTTCGATACCAGATCCAGCAGCCGGTCGGCCGTGTGGCCTTTTATCATGATATCTGCCGCCAGTATGAACATCGGCACGGCCACCAGAACACTTTGCGACACCCCGCCAATCATCTGCTGGATAAGCACGGGGCCGTGCATGAACGGAAACTGGGAAAACAGCAGCAACATGGCGCCGGTCAGCAGCGGCACCATCATCGGAAAGCCCATTAACAGCAGAACCAGCATGATACACGCCACCGCAATGGCTGCGCTGGACGTACTGAGATCAGCCAACCCCAGAAAACTCATCAGACTATCCATTATGGGGCGTTCCCCTGTCGTCGGAACCGGTTTGCTCTGCCTGTTGACGGGAATAATCCATCAGATCATCCGCAAGCCCCGCCTCGCTCGCAATCTGCTCAAGTTCATCCTCGTATTCGTCGGGGTGATGCCACGATAGCCAGGCCCCGGGACTGATCAGGTTGCGTACACCGGCCAGGAAAAACTGGGCACACCCCACCGCCAGACCAATGGGCGCAATCATATAAGCGATCCAGAGCGGAAACTGAAGCGAGGGCATGACCCGTCCCGTCTGCTGCAGCTTCATCACGTACTCCCATGCATACACCGTCAGCAGTCCCAGCAGTGCACACGAAAAAAAGCTGACAATCGTCAGCAGTATTTTCTGGCCGAGCGGTGGAAGCACATCGTGGAGGGCGGAAACCCGGATATGGCGAGCATTTCGAACGCCGTGGCCGACTCCGACAAAGGTCACAACAACGACAAGAATCTGGGCAAGTTCGTCCGCGAACGACAGACTGTGGCCTAAATTACGGGCAAATACGTTGACAACACTGACCAGTGCCATAACCAGAATGCCGATGATCAAAACGTAACGTTCGACAACGTTAAGACCAGAATCGAGCCACCTGAAGGGCGTTTTAAGGAAACTACTCTTCTTTGACCTCCCCGTACTCTCTCTGGGATGCGTCATGATTTCGCTCCATTTCCAATTTGTTGCAATACAGTATAGGTTGTAAAAGGTGGTAAAGATCAAGGAATGTGTCTATCTAATAATGTGTTAGGGTGTTAGCTAACGCCACAGAAAGCTGTACCAAAAACGAAAGGAGACAAGCACATGACAACTCCCGTACGTTGGCTAGGAAGCCTGATGTTGGCTTTTTCGCTGATTCTGATGGGCTGCTCAGGCGGCGACGACCAAGCCAAGAAAGATGAGGCAGCAAACAGCAAATCAGGCTCCATGTCGGAATCATCCGAACCGGCCAAGCCGGTCACCTGGCGCTTCGCGCTGGAGGAGATCGAGGGCAGCGTTCAGGATGCTTACGCGAAAGAATTCAAGCGTGAGATCGAGGACGCCTCCGGCGGCAAGATCAAGGTTGAGATCTACCCCTATGGCTCGCTGGGCACCTCCTCCCAGTTGACCGAACTGGTACAGAACGGCTCTGTCGAGCTCGCCTTCGCATCCCCGGGTCACCTGGCGTCGGTCATTCCGGAAGTGGGGGTGTTCACGCTTAATTTCGTTCTGTCCGACAACAACGATGTGAACGAGGCGGTGCTGTCCAGCGACAAGGTACACAACCTGTTCGAGCCCCCCTACAACAAACAGGGCCTGGAACTGTTGAGTATCGTGCCGGAAGGCTGGATGGTCTGGACCGCCAACAAGCCACTGCGTACACCAGCGGACTTTGCCAACTTCAAGATGCGCACCATGACGTCGCCGATCCTCACCGAGACCTACAAGGCTTACGGGGCGAACCCGTCTCCGATGCCGTACTCCGAGGTATACAGCGGCCTGCAACTGAAACAGATTGACGGTCAGGTCAACCCGGTTTTCGCCATCGAGGAAATGAGCTTCTATGAGGTTCAGGACTATCTGATCGAGGCCCACAATGCCCAGTTCATCTCCACCGTCATTTCAAACAAGGACTGGTACGACAAGTTGCCCGAACAGCAGAGGAAGTGGCTGGACCAGACCCGCGACAAACTGGTGAGCTACATCTATCAGAAGCAGGAGGAATACAACAACGAACGCCTGCAGAAGATCAAGGATAACAGCGATACCAAGGTGATCACCCTGACCAGCGCAGAACGCGACAAGTTCCGCGAGGCCAGCATGCCGGTTCGTCAGACCTACATTGAGCAGGCCGGCGACAACGGCAAGAAGATTCTCGATACCATCACCAGCATGGTTGCCGAGAAAGAAAAGGAAATGAAACAGTAACTCTGCGTCAGTCGTTCGCTTCACCCAGGCCAGCCTGATCGGGGCCTGGGCGAAGCGAACCGACCGAGGGGGCTCAGACTGTCGTCTCGGGGACCCACCAGTCGAGCTGATGGCTGGCATTCAGTAACGCGTCAGCGCCGGCCTCTCCCATCATCCGGTCAAAACGCTCGCCGAAACCCCACGGCGGATTGACCACCAGCAGCCCACTGCCGCTCATGCCTCGGGCCGGCGGCGACGCCAATCTGAGCTCGCTGCGCAGTACTTTGGTGACAGAACTGCTTTTCACCCCCGCCAGCAATACATCCGCCGGATTTCCCGGAAGGATTGGGTACCAGATCAGAAACACCCCGTGGCGACAACGCTGCCAGGCCGAAACCAGTGTCGAAGCAACAGTCTGGTAATCTTTCCGGACCTCGTAGGACGGGTCAATCAGCACCAGCAAACGGGGAGTTGCAGGCGGCAGGCTTCGGAGCATGCCGGTCAGCCCGTCCGCGCACCGGACGGTCACATCACGGCCAGCCGCCCAGTCGGTCAACCTTGCCTGCTCGGTCGGATGCAGTTCAAACAGGACGATGCGATCGTCCGGTCGTTTGGCGTTCGCCAGCCAGCCGGGAGAGCCCGGATAACGCTTCAAGCGTGATCCCGCCGGGTTCAGCCCGGACAAGACGTCCAGGTAACCGGACCAGTCATCGCTGGCCAATGCCTGCCGATGAGCCCATAACGCCTGAATACCGCTGTCGGCTTCGCCGGTTTTTTGCGCCCTGGCATCGTCCAGATCATACAATGCACTGCCGGCGTGGGTATCAAAACAGGTTATGGGAGACGGCTTTACCTGCATCATCGAGGTAATCAGACACAGCGCCCCATGCTTCTGGACATCAGCGAAATTGCCGGCGTGGAAAGCGTGAAGGTAACTCAGCATTCTGGGGAACCTCTGATCAAGTCTATTGGCAATTCTGGCTCTCCCTGAAAGCCGGAATCAAGGCGAGGCTTCGCAGGAAGGCTGGTTGCCTTTCAACCGTGATTCATGGCCCCCATTAGGCCCCAGGCGAATACCGGGAGCAAGATTCATGCGCACGATTTCGATCATGTATCGGCATTGCAAATCCCGCTGCTCCCGATATACTCGCGAATACGAATAATTCCTATTTTTGTTAGTAACAGCAAGGAGACGTTCATGATTGCGCTCGCCCGGACCTCGCAGCCCATCCTGGCCGCCGTCGCTGGCCTGGCCTTATCCGGCTGCGCCGCTATAGAGACGGGGGCTTCATCTGACTCGACCGTAACCACTGCCAGCGTTGTCACACACTATGCCGACATCGCTCACAGCGAATACCAGGATGCGCTAATCACCGCCCGCAAGCTGGATCAGGCCACCGATGCCCTGATCGCCAATCCCTCGCAAAAGACCCTCAATGCCGCACGACAGGCCTGGCTGGCCGCCCGTGTTCCCTACCAGCAGACCGAAGTGTTCCGTTTTGGCAATACCGTTGTCGACAACTGGGAGGGCCAGGTCAACGCCTGGCCTTTGGATGAGGGCCTGATTGATTACGTTGCACAGGATGACTACCAGCACGAACTGGGTAACAGCGGCGCTACAGCAAATATTATTGCCAATACCCGGGTCAATGTGGGGGGAACAATGCTGGACGTATCCCGGCTGACACCGGCTCTGCTGGCGAACCTGAATGAAATCGGCGGCTCCGAGGCCAATGTTGCCACCGGCTATCACGCCATTGAATTTCTACTCTGGGGCCAGGACCTGAACGGCTTCGCCGCGGGCAACGGAGACCGACCGGCGACCGACTACCAACCGGGAGAGCAGTGCACCCACGACAACTGCGACCGACGCGCCGCTTATCTGGATGCCGTCACCGACCTGCTGGTGTCGGATCTCGCCTGGATGGTAAACCAGTGGGCACCGGGGCAGGCTGACAACTACCGGGCTGAGCTGATGGCAATGCCACCGTCCAGGGGGGTGCAGAAAATCCTGTTCGGAATGGGCTCGCTGTCACTGGGAGAAATGGCGGGAGATCGCATGAAAGTCGCACTCGAGGCAAACTCCCCGGAAGACGAACAGGACTGTTTCAGCGACAACACCCATAACGGCCACTACTACGACGGCCGGGGAATTGTGAACATTTACACCGGAACCTATGTACGGATTGACGGCACCCGGATAAGCGGCCCGTCAGTCGGCGATCTGCTGGCTCAGACTGATCCGGCTCTGGCCGACCAATTGCGCAAAGATCTCCGCCAGACCATGGCAACACTGACCCGCATGAAGCATCTCGCCGAGTCCGGCAACCCGCCAATGACGTTCGACATGATGATTGCACCCGGCAACGAATTGGGTGCCCGGGTTATCGGTGATGTGATCAACGCGCTCGTCGCCCAGACAAAATCCATCGAGAAGGCCTCTGCCGTGCTGAAAACAGCCAAAGCCACTCATCAACCAACCAGCGAGGTTGCTCAGTCATTACAATGACCGTTTCTTCTTCATACGTCAGGACAGCCTGCTGGCTGCTGCTGGCATCGGCAACCAGCGCTGTCGCTGCCCCGGTTCAGGACTCGCCGCTGTCAGGCGGTGAGGGAACGGTCCAACAGGCGGACCACAACGCGTTCTCCCTGCCCCAGGCCAATCTGTCGATGACAAAGCGCCTCGATTTCAGCGTGGGCAACAGCTTTTTCCGTAACCCCTGGGTGGAAGCACCGTCCACCACCAACGCCCGCGACGGGCTGGGACCACTGTTCAACACCAACACCTGCCAGGGTTGTCACATCAAGGATGGTCGTGGCAATCCACCCTCCGCAGGCGGCCCCTCCGTTTCACTGTTCCTGCGCCTGGCAGTGCCGGCAGACCCGATCCGTGACGCCAACCTGCTGCGCAAACATGGTTTCAAACCCGCTCCGGTCTATGGCAGCCAGTTGCAAACCTCCGCAATCAGCGGTGCTCAGCCCGAGGCGGATCTGGTGGTCAGCTACCGGACAATCACCCAGACCTTCCCGGACGGCACCACCACAACTCTGCAGAAACCCGTCTATCGCATTGAAAACCCTAATTACGGCCCTTTACCGGACGACCTCCTGGTGTCGCCGCGGGTGGCGCCGCCGATGACGGGCATGGGATTGCTCATGGCGATACCCGAAGCCGAGATTATGGCCGTCGCGGATCCTGGTGATGCGGACCACGATGGTATCTCCGGTCGCGCCAACCAGGTGTGGGACAAGGCTCGCCAGACCACCACCCTGGGACGTTTTGGCTGGAAAGCCTCGGAGCCCAATATCCGCCAGCAGGCGCTGGGCGCCTTCGCCGGCGACATGGGTCTGACTTCCGCGATGAACCCGGTCACCGACTGCACGGCGCGTGAAAACTGTGACCGGTACCCCAATGGCGGGGACGCGGAAGTCAGCGACAGTGTTGCGACCTCGGTGACCTTCTACGCCAGCAGTCTGGCAGTTCCCGCCCGGCGCAACATGAACGAACCACAGGTGGAGGCCGGCGCCCGACTGTTCAACGAGATCGGCTGCAGTAGCTGTCATACACCCCGCCATCAGACCGGCGAGGTGGACGACCGGCCTGACCTCAGCCACCAGGTCATATGGCCATATACGGACCTGCTGCTTCATGACATGGGCAAGGGGCTGGCCGATGGTCGGAATGAGTTCCTGGCAGACGGTCGGGAATGGCGCACGCCTCCACTATGGGGATTGGGACTGGCTCAGACAGTGAACCCGCGCGCCGGCTTCCTGCACGACGGTCGGGCCCGTACCCCGGAAGAGGCAATACTCTGGCACGGTGGTGAAGCCGCCGCCACGGTCCAACGTTATCGCGCCTTGCCGGTTGTTCGTCGTCAGGCCCTGATCGCCTTCCTCAATTCACTGTAGGAGACTCGCCAAGATGATTCGCATCAATCGACCCTGTCAGTCACTTTGGCTATGGGGAGCCAGCCTGCTACTGGTATGGGCAGGGTTTGTCAGTGCTGAGCCTGCGCCCAGACAGCAATGGCACCAGTCCATCGAGTCCGGCTACCGGACCCTGGCCGATTCCGCCGCTGCGCTCAGCCAATCGGCCGAGCGCTATTGCGACTCGCCCGAGACGACAGGGCTTGACTCGGTGCGTGACCACTGGCGCTCTGCCTTTCTGGCCTGGCAGGCCATTCGCTTTGTGGATTTTGGCCCGATCGAGCGGGACAGCAGGGCCTGGCAAATCCAGTTCTGGCCAGATCCCCGCAATCTTGTCGCTCACAAGGCCCTGGCCTGGCTCAAGGGCACAAACACGATTACCCGCAACACCGTTGCCGGCGACGGCGTAGCGGTGCAGGGCCTGCCAGTACTGGAATACCTGCTGTTTGACGACAGCCTGCAACAGTCGTCGAGGGCGCTGCCCGCCAAACGGGCCTGCGCCCTGCTGACAGCTACCTCCGGTTACCTGGCGGGCACGACTGCAGAGGTCCTCAGTGACTGGCAGACGCTGGCGCCCACTTATCTGGAGGGCGCCCACTTCACGACTGATACCTTCAATGCCGCACGCGCCTTACTCGACACACTGAAAGACAAACGACTTGAGGCCCCCATGGGCGTGCGAAGCGGCCAGCATCCGAACCCCTACCTGGCCGATGCCTGGCGCAGCGGACAATCAATTGCCGCCATGGGGTCATCGGTGTCCGGGCTCCAGCAGTATTTTCTTCCCGGCCTGAGCGCCCTGATGAAAAACGCCGGGGAAACGGCTTTGCTCAACGACCTTAAACAGCAGTTCACGGTGACGATGGCCGCGTTCAAACCACTACCCGACAGCCTCAAAATCGCCCTGTCCAATGAAGACACTGCCCAGTTATTGCAGTCTCTGCTGGTTCAGGTCAGCGAACTGAGGTCACAGCTTGCCGGTCCGGTGGCAGAACGCCTTGGCATTGTCCGGGGCTTTAACTCCAGTGATGGAGACTGATCATGACCGGGCACGACCGCTTCAGCCGACGCCGGTTCATCCAGACCGGCCTGGCCACGCTCGCGATGGGAACCACGCTGAGCGGTTGCGGGATGGTGCCTTCCCGGCAGCAGGCCAGGCTGAAATTCATCAGTGCAATCGACAACAGCGGAGGTCAGCATGCCATTGGCAGTGCCGATGATCGCGGTCATTCCGGTTTTCGCCTGCCGGTAGCTGAACGGTGTCACGGCGGCTGTTATCGCCCGCAGTCCCGCCAGGCGGTCATATTTGCAAGGCGACCCGGTCGCCATGCCTACGTGCTGGATACGCAGTCCCGGCGATTGCAGCAGGTGATTACTGCCGGCCCGGGCCATCACTTCTATGGCCATGGCGTATTCAGTCAGGACGAGCGTTTTCTGTACGCCACCCTCAACCATTACAGTACTGGCCAGGGGCTGGTACGGGTTTATGCTGCGGATCATCAGTACCGCGCGGTCAAGGACCTGGATGTGGACGGCATCGGCCCGCACGAGGTGCGGCTTCACCCCGACGGTGAACACTTGCTGGTCGCCCTCGGCGGCATACGCACGCACCCCGATTATGGCCGCATCAAACTGAATCTGGACACCATGCAACCGGCAGTGCTGATGATGAACCGGAACACCGGCGATATCGTCAAGCGCTGGAAACCCATGGACCGGCAACTGAGCTGCCGCCACCTGGATGTGAGTAGCACGGGGATAGCGATGATTGGCTATCAGTATCAGGGCCCGGTCAAAAATAATCCGCCACTGATTGCCCGACTCGATACCCGCAGTGGGCAGTTGCGGGAACTGCATCTGGAGCCGTCCACTCAACGTGCTCTGCGCCATTACACATCCAGCGTAGTCATCAGCCCAACGCACCCGTATGCAGTGGTCGCCTCGCCCTGGGGCGGCCGGGCCCTGCTACTCAACTATCAAACCGGGACATTATTGCAGGCGTTTGCCCTTATGGACGTCTCCGGCGTGCTGGCAGAGGACGACGGCACGTTTGTGCTGTCAACAGGACTGGGTGCCCTCTATCGCGTCAGCGCAGACCAACCTGAACCTCGCCTGCTGTCCCGCCAGGCCCTGCACTGGGATCATCACCTGATCGCTACCTGATAGTGGCCCGACCTTGCAGGCCTGGCGGGTTTGCTGGATTATTGGCCTCCGGAATCATGGACCCCGGAGGCACGGTGTCGACGCTGCACACATCAAAACGTCGGGCAACCGATCAACTTTATCAGCTCATTGCCAATGAGGAAGACGCTCGCGCCTGCGCGGATATTTCCGCTGAGGCCTGCCGGCAGGTGCCCGATAATTTCATACGGATCCTTGGCAGCCTGGTACTGACCAAGCTCGGGGATCTGTTGATCAGCCCCAAGACCGTTCTGGCCTGGCTACTGGGTGCGGTTGGCGCACCGGCACTGGTGGCCTGGCTGGTGCCCATTCGCGAATCCGGATCACTGATCCCGCAAATGGTCATCGGTGCCTGGGTCCGGCAAAAACCGGTGCGCAAGGGCTTCTGGGTGCTGGGCAGCGTCGGGCAGGCTCTGAGTGTCGTGGTGATGGCAGCCAGCATCTGGTTTCTGGATGGGTATGCGGCCGGTTCCGGCCTGATCCTCGGGCTGGTGTTATTTTCCCTCGCCCGGGGCTTCTGCTCGGTGGCCATGAAAGACGTCCAGGGCAAATGCATTCCCAAGACCCGCCGAGGACGGCTGTCAGGCCTGGCCACCACGGTAGGCGGCTCGGCCACGGTTATTCTGACCCTGCTCCTGTTTTGGGGGCAGGACCAGCCAGCCATCGGATTCTATGTCGCCCTGCTGTTACTCGCGTCACTGCTCTGGCTCGGCGCCGCCCTTGTGTTCAGCAGCGTGGATGAGGAAGCCGGTGAAACCAGCGGCGGGGCGGATGCACTCAGGCATGCGCTGCGCAACCTGTCACTGTTGCGGACGGATCGTCATTTTCGTCAGTTTGTTATTACCCGCGCGTTGCTCCTGTGCTCTGCGCTGGCCGCTCCGTACTTTGTCCTGCTGGCCCAGCAACAGGGACAGAGCGGCTGGCTGCTGGGCGCGTTTCTGCTTGCCAGCAGTCTGGCCAGTTCGGTCAGCGCCAGCATATGGGGCTGGATGGCCGACCGGTCAAGCCGGCAGGTAATGATTCTCGGGGCGAGTATCGCCAGCGGGGTCTGCCTGCTGGTTGGCGGCATCAATCTTGTGCGGACCGATGGGGTGCCTGCAGCCTGGTTCTACCCCCTGGCCTTTTTTGTGTTAAGCATTGCCCACGCCGGCGTTCGACTGGGACGCAAAACCTACCTGGTCGACATGGCGTCCGGGAACCAACGCACGGACTACACTGCCGTGAGCAACACGGTGATTGGTTTGCTGTTGCTGGTGACCGGCGGCCTGAGCGCCCTGGCCTCGCTGATCTCTGCAGAGGTAGTGATCGTGATGCTCGGCCTGCTGGGCGCCGCCGGCGCTGTCAGTGCCGTGCGGCTTGCGGAAGTCGAATGACCTGCGCGATCACAGCGTCCAGCCGGGTTGCGGGACCTTGCCCTCGTTCAGGGCAAGTGCCCCTTTGACGATCCGGAAAATCACCCAGATGGCCACCGCCAGCAGGATAAACCAGCCCACAATGATCATGGTGGTGACGATACCAATCACTGTCCACAATAGCCCGAGCCAGAACGTCCGGATCTGCCAGCGGAAATGTGGCTCGATCCAGGTGCCGCGCACATCGTCCAGTTTCACGTAATTGACGATCACACCGGCCAGGCCGGTAAGACCCCCGAGGAAAAACGACAACGCCTGCAGAATATAAACCGCCACGGCCAGGTTACGATGTGGGTCGGATCGCTGCGCGTCCA
>JASBRL010000163.1 GCA_030149475.1 Marinobacter sp. | reverse complement strand
CCGACAGCAGCGACGGCTTCCAGAACAGCCGGATCAAGGCCGAGATCGGCAAAGGACTCTATTGACATGAAGTAACTCGGAAATCGAAGGGTAGGGCATTGCAATGCAATGCGCGTTGTGAGCCCGATTATAACTGGTTTGTGGCGTCGTTAACACGGCAAATACCGTTGGTGCTGTAGGTAATTGCCGGCAACGGCAGTTGCGTTCAATGTTGATATTGGGCAATCTCCAAGCCGCATAGGATGCTAACGAGGTAGGCGAATGCATTTTGATGAGTTAATGACAAAGGTTGGGAGCGATCAAAACGTTACTGTGCCGACAACGTGGGCCCAGGGGCGTGCCTCTTTCGGCGGCCTGGTGGCGGCCATGGTGTTCGACCGAATGGCCCGTGTTGTAGGCCCGGGCAGGCCGATGCGCGCCATGCAAATCTCCTTTGTAGGTCCGGTCTCGCCCAATGAGCCAGCGACGGTGGAGGCAGAGATTCTGCGAGAGGGCAAGGCCGTAAGTCAGGTTATGGGGCGTATTGTACAACAGGGCGAGCCCAGGCTGGTCGCCCTGGCCAGTTTCGGAAGTGACAGGGAGTCAGACATTCAGGTGGAGGCCCTGTCAGCGCCCGAAGTGGCACCGGTGGATCAGTGCCAGCCGCTGGAG
Source organism: Marinobacter sp. (assembly GCA_030149475.1). Lineage (GTDB taxonomy): Bacteria > Pseudomonadota > Gammaproteobacteria > Pseudomonadales > Oleiphilaceae > Marinobacter. The sequence continues at coordinate 41,683 of JASBRL010000163.1, read as the reverse complement.
TATATCAAGGGTGTTACCCCGGAATTCATCCAGCAGGTCGAGATGCGCTGGGCTTTTGGCAACTTGCCTTTCAGTGGCAAAGGCGGTCGTGAGCTCGGTGGCTGGATGAAATTCAGGAAGACACCGGAATTGTTTTCAGACGCCCACATCATAGCCCTGGTCGATGCCTGGCCGCCGGCTGTGTTGCCGTACGCAAAAGGCAGGGTCAGAACCAGCTCCCTGAGCTGGACCCTTGAAGTCGTTCATCCCAGGCCAGTCCTGGAGCCGGGAGACTGGCTGTTGTACAAGGCGTCGATTGATCAGGCCGGCGTCGGATACGGTCACACCCGGGCGAGCATCTGGACCGCGCGAGGAGAGTTGGTCGCGCTCAGTCGGCAAGCTGTAACCGTCTTTGGCTAGGCGGCTCCAGTCGGTGACGTGTCATTGATGTTGCTGACTCGCAGCACCACGCTGCCGGACATTGTTTGTCCTGGCCAATGAGCAGCGTTCGCGGAAGAAGACAATTGTTGTGCTTGAGTTCCGCCGTTTTATGGAGGTGGTTATTGATCGCGGATCAGGCCCGGATGGGTCGTCGCCCGGACCTTGCCACGAACAGGTGCCGGCGTCCGTTCAACATCGACCTGCCCGGGACGAACAGGTCAAGAACGGGCGTTTTTTGAGTCAGCCGTCGGGAACGGATTCGTGCCAGTATGGGTGGGGCGGGTAACGCTACTCCATGTCGGTCACGGGTTCGTTCAGCATACCTGTCTCACGCAGTCCTCCAAATCGTTTGAAGAACTTCTCGTTCGGCCCGGGCAGGGGGCCGGACGCGTTCTCCAGGTTGTCGTCCAGCCATTGCTCGGCGCGCGCCGAGATCTGACGATACAGGTTTCGGCAAAGCTGCTTGGCGCTGCGACCTTCCCAATCTCCAGGCAGCAGTTCGTCCGGCAGCAGCGGGTCCCGCAAAAGGATTTTCCGGTATTCATGGATCAGAAGCACCCGCAGCGTCAGGCATTCTGACGGGGTAAGGTCGTCGTTGCCCTGCAGTTCCCGCCAGACCGGGCGAAATTGCGACAGGAACCGTCGATAGCGGCCCCTCAGCTCGTCCAGATTCCAGCTCTCGCGTACCTGAAGCCTGAGTGCTTTGGAGCTCTTCTGCTCAATAGGAACCGTTTCCATAACAATCGTTTCGTCCAGAGCGCCCCACTCCTGAAGCAGCGGCAGCAGTTCGTTGCGGGTGAACCGGGGGTGTTCCATAACGCCCGGTGCCATACTGCCGAAACTGTGCCACTTGAGCTCTTCCCGGACTTTCTGCTTGAGTTCCGGGGATAGCTGGTTGAGAAAGACCAGGCACCAGCTACCGCTCCATTCCCTGGTCGACAGGCTGTAGACATGCTGGAATGCCTGTTCGAATCGGCGCAAGCCCGGTCCGGTCAGGCTGTAGTAGCTACACCGGCCCACTTTTTCGGTCTGCAGCCAGGATTCCTGGGCCAGGCGATAGACAGACGTCCGCACCAGTCGCTGACTGATGCCCATGGGTTCGACCAGCTTCATCAGACTTCCCAGCCAGACTGTACCTCCCCGCGGGACGATGGCGTCGCCGTAAATGGTGATGATCAGGGACCCGGCGCGCAGAGGCCGTTTCTTCTGGAAATTGGCGACAAGCTGTTCGAGCTGAATTTTTGCAGACATACATCAGTGCCAGTGTTGGTGGAGCCAAGTGTACAAGCGGTACGCGTATTATGCGGTTCCTGTGTGTCACGTAAAGCTCTCTGTCCGGGAGCGCCAATCTGGTGCGTAGAACATCGATAAGCTTTACTTGGTCAGTAAGTCAGCAAGTCCTCTAAAACCGGTTGACACCATAGTTATGATACAATAATGTCATTTTATCGTCGTCATTGGTATCGAATTAGATTAATGGCGAAACGTTAGGAAAATTGCTATCACGGATGAGTTACCAAAACACAAACCGGTCACGATCGAAAGCCGGCATGATATGACACACAAGTCATTGGCAGGCTTCCGAGCGCTGTCTTACGTCTGACCAGCCGTCTGGCGTCATTCAGGCCTCTTACAATTCGGAGAACAAAAACAATGCTTAAGACACTGCTGCGTTGCGCTGGAAAATTTGTGGCCATTGCTGCCGCTGGTCTGGTGATGAGTGCCCAGGCTGCGGAGCCGATCAGGATCGGCTCGTTTCTGTCAGTGACAGGCCCTGCCTCGTTCCTGGGTGATCCGGAACTGAAAACGCTTCAGATGTACGTCGACAAGATCAACAAGGACGGTGGTGTCCTTGGGCGTCCCCTGGAGTTGGTCCACTATGACGATGTGGGCAATGCGTCGTCCGCCCGCAACTTTGCCAGCCGACTGATCCGGTCGGATCAGGTTGATATCATCGTTGGCGGCAGCACCACCGGTGCAACCATGGCGTCGGTACCGCTGGTTGAGCAGGCCAAAATTCCGTTCATTTCTCTCGCCGGCGCTGTGGTTATCACCACGCCGGTCAAGCATTGGGTCTTCAAGACCCCGCAATCTGACCGCATGGCGGCTGAGCGTATCCTCGCCGATATGAAAGCTCGCGGTTTCACCCGGATCGGCCTGATCTCAGGTACTGGCGGCTTTGGCTCTTCCGGCCGCACCCAGACCCTGGAAGTGGCGAAAAACATGGGCATGGAGGTCGTGGCCGATGAGACATACAGTGGTTCCGATACCGACATGACAGCCCAACTGACCAACATCCGCAACACTGATGGTGTGCAGGCGATTCTCAACTTCGGCTTTGGCCAGGGTCCGGCGATTGTCACGCGTAACTATGCCCAGTTGGGTATCAAGCTGCCGTTCTATCAGTCTCACGGGGTGGCTTCCGACAGCTTCCTGAAGCTTGCTGGCAAGGCGGCTGAAGGGCTCCGTCTGCCGGCCTCTCCGCTACTGGTTCCGGATTCACTGCCGGACTCTGATCCGCAAAAGGCCGTTGTGCAGAACTACAAGTCCGAGTATGAGGCACGCTGGAACGCCAAGGTGTCTACCTTTGGTGGCTATGCTTACGACGGTCTGATGCTGGCGGTCAAGGCGATCGAAGCGGCCGGCACGACCGATCATGAGGCGGTGCGCAAGGCACTTGAGAACATTCATGGCTACGTGGGGGTAACCGGTGAGTTCACTATGGGCCCGGATGACCACAACGGCCTGGATGCAGACTCGTTCCGGATTCTTGAAGTCCAGAATGGCGATTGGAAGCTGATCAACTAAAACCCAATCATCTGTTCCAGGGCTGACGGTCCTTCCCGCTCCCGGCGAGGATCGTCAGCCAGTGTCCGACGGGTGCCGCCGCTATGCTCTCTGAATTCTTACAGTACCTCTTCACCGGAATCACAATCGGTGCAACATACGCACTGATTGCTCTGGGTTTTACCCTGATCTATAACGCCAGCCACGTGATCAACTTCGCCCAGGGCGAGTTTCTGATGATTGGCGGCATGACCACGGTGTCGCTCACCGGAATGGGTGTGCCCATGCCGCTGGCAATCGTCCTGGCGGTGCTACTGGCCGGTGTCTTTGGCATCCTGCTGCAACGCTTTGCCATCGCACCCGCCAAACAGGCCGACGTTGTCACTCTCATTATCATTACCATCGGGGCGTCCATTTTTATCCGCGGCCTGGCGCAGTTGGTCTGGGGCAAGGAATACCATGTGATGCCCAACTTCAGCCGCGATGAGCCCATCCGGATTTTTGGCGCTGTGCTCAACAGCCAGAGTCTCTGGGTGCTGGGTGTGGGGGCCGTCCTGGTGGTTGCGCTGGTGCTGTTTTTCACCCGTACCCTGATTGGCAAGGCGATTCTCGCCACATCCATGAACAAACAGGCTGCTCGCCTGGTCGGCATTCGTACCCAGCTGGTGCTCATGCTGGCGTTCATGGTGTCTGCATTGTTGGGGTCGATCGCGGGTGTGGTGGTCGCGCCCATCACGTTTACCTCCTATGACATTGGCATCATGCTGGGCCTGAAGGGCTTTGTGGCGGCGGCCATTGGCGGGCTCGGCAGCGGTGTTGGTGCTGTGGTCGGTGGTCTGTTGCTGGGTGTGGTTGAGGCCATGACTGCCGGTTACGTCTCATCCGATTACAAGGATGCAGTCGCCTTTTCGATGATTCTTGTCGTGCTGTTCTTCATGCCTCGAGGCTTGTTTGGCGCCAAGGTAGTGGAGAGAGTCTGATGCTCAACCGATTCATGCAGTCCCGTTTGCGGGGGCTGATGGTCCTCGCGGTCATCCTTTTCTCACTGCCGGTCTTTCTCAGTAATCCGTTCCACTACGAACTGGCGACCCAGATGGCAATCATTGCCGGCACCGTGGTCGGGCTGAATCTTCTGGTTGGCTTCGCCGGCCAGATCAGCCTTGGACACGCGGGCTTCTTTGGTCTGGGCGCCTACTTCACCGGCATCATGACCGGTCATTACGGGTGGTCTGCGATTCCTGCACTGGTGGTCGGCGCGATTCTGGTCGGCCTGATAGCCTGGATTGTCGGGCGACCGATTCTGCGGTTGAAGGGGCATTATCTGTCGATGGCGACACTGGCTGTCGGCTTCATTATTGCCATTATTATCAACAATGAGCGCCAGCTTACCGGTGGCCCCGACGGCATGCCCGTTCCGGTGTTTGATGTGTTTGGCTGGGAGTTGAGTCCTTTCGGTACCTACTCCCTGTTTGGTATTGAGCTGAACGGAAGCGAAGCCTGGTATCTGTTCGCGGCAGCGGTGCTGCTGGTGGCCGTCTGGCTGGCGCAGAATCTGATCGACTCGCCGATTGGCCGGGCCCTGCGCTCGGTTCATGGTTCGGAAGTGGCTGCTCGCGTGGTGGGCGTAAACACCGCCAGATACAAAAGCCTGGTGTTTGTGATATCGGCGGTATACGCCAGTGTCATGGGCGGTCTATACGCTCACTTTCAGGGCTTTATCACACCGGCTGTTGCCAGCTTTGATTTCTCCATCGTGTTGATCACCATGGTGGTGCTGGGGGGCATGGGATCGACCATGGGCGTTATCCTTGGTGCCGTCGTGCTCAAATTGCTGCCCCAGATCCTCACGCATTTCCAGGAGATGGAAGCGGTCATGTTTGGCCTGATACTCATGCTGACCATGATCTTCATGCCGAAAGGCCTGTTGCCAACCCTGCAGATGGCCGTCAGCAAACGGTTGAAAAGGCGCGCAGGAGGTCAGCAATGAATGCGTTGATTGAAGTGCGGGGGCTGGACAAGGCCTTTGGCGGCGTGCACGCGGTGGAGGGTGTGAGCTTTTCGGTTCAGGCCGGCCAGGTGTACTCGGTGATCGGCCCCAACGGGGCCGGAAAAACCACACTGTTTAATCTCATCTCCGGCCTCTATACGCCAACGAGCGGCGAAATTCGCCTGAATGGTGAGAGCACCGCCCGGCTGGAGCCGAATCAGCTGGCAGAACGGGGACTGTGCCGTACCTTCCAGCAAATGCAGATCTGTATGAACATGACGGCCATCGAGAACGTCATGCTTGGCCGCCATCTCAAATTGAAGAGTAACCTGTTCAGTACGCTGTTCAGACTGCCGTCACTTTTGCGGGACGAGCAGGCCTGTCGCCAGCGCGCCAAAGAGCTGATGGAGTTTGTCGGCTGTGGCGAATACCTCGACACCGATGCCTCGGCCATGTCCTACGGTGCGCTCAAGCGCCTGGAAATTGCCCGTGCGCTGGCGGCCGAGCCAACACTCATTCTGCTTGATGAGCCTGCCGCGGGTCTGAACGCCACAGAGACCGCTGCGCTGGAAGTGCTGATTCGCAAAATCGCCGTTCAGGGGACAACGGTGATGCTGGTCGAGCACGACATGAAGCTGGTGATGGGGATTTCCGACCACCTGCTGGTCCTCAATTACGGGCGGGTGCTGGCGGACGGTACCCCCGCTGAAATTCGCCAGAATCCGGATGTTATCGCTGCCTATCTGGGCGGCTGAGCCAGGAGACATTTCACATGACCGAGCAACACACCGAAATGACGCCTGATCAGTCCCGCCGTGAACAGGCCATCGGAATCATCGTGCGGGAGCATCAGGGACTGTGGCGGATTCTGGATCTGCTGGATCAGTTGCTGAGCGATATGAACGTTAACGAGCAGCGCCCGGACGAGCGACTGTTCAGCCGGATTTTTGACTATATTCAGGACTTTTCCCAGCGGGTGCACAGCTCGCCCACCGATATCGAACTTTATAAGCTGTTGGGAGAGAAGTCCCCGGAAACGGTCCCGCTGCTGGACAAGCTGTCCCGCGGCTACCTGATTGGGCATCAAAAGCTGCTGGAACTGCGCACACTGTTGTCGGCGTGTATGGAGAACTGGCCTGAAGGTCGGGAAGCGTTCAGTCACGCGCTGGCCCGGTTTACCGAGGCCCTGCGCAAACATATCCGTAAAGAAGAGGGGGTGATCATTCCCCGGGCCCGCAAGCTGTTCACCCCGGAGGACTGGGAGCAGATTGCGGTAGCGCGGGATATGGAGAACGATCCGCTGTTTGGTGAACGCGTTCGGGAGGAGTTCCGGGAACTACGACACCAGATTATCAGCTACACGCCGGAGCGTTTTGGCGGTCTGGGTCTGAAGCATGAGGAGCGGATCAGTGCCCCGCATGCCAGTCAGGAGATGCTGTCGATCAGTGGCCTGGCCACATCCTATGGTCAGATCGAGGTGCTTCACGATATTGATATCCACATCAACAGCGGTGAAATTGTATCGCTGGTGGGTGCCAATGGTGCAGGCAAGTCGACATTGCTGATGAGTATTTCCGGGTTGCGGCCACTGGACCGTGGGCGTATGACGTTCGAGGGCAAGGATCTGGCGAAGGTCTCCTCCGATCAGCGGGTCGCCCAGGGCATCGTGCAGGTTCCCGAAGGTCGTCAGGTGTTCAAGGATCTGTCCGTTCAGGACAACCTGGTGCTGGGAGCTTATACCCGGGGGCGGTCGCAGGAGGTACGGGACGACCTCGAGCGGATGTACACCAAGTTCCCGATTCTGCGCCAGAAACGCCACAATCTGGCGGGTGAGCTGTCGGGTGGCCAGCAGCAGATGCTTGCCATGGGGCGCGCCCTGATGGCCCGGCCCAGGCTGCTGTTGCTTGACGAACCCAGTATGGGGCTGGCGCCACTGATCATCGAAGAAATCTTTGACATCATCAGGGAGCTGAAGGAAGAGGGCATCACCATCTTTCTGGTGGAGCAGAACGCCTCCCAGGCACTGGCTCTGGCGGATCGCGGCTATGTGCTGGAGACCGGACAGGTGGTCATTGAGGGGACCGGGCGTGACCTGTTGAGTAACGAGAAAGTACGTGAGGCCTACCTGGGTATGTAGCCGGCAGGTCGCCACAAAAAAAAGGGGGGCAGGCTTTTGGCCTGTCCCCCTTTTTTTGGCTTCGTTCCGGCCGGTCACCGTCAGTCATGAGCCGGCCGGGTCGGCCCCGGTTTACTGGGGCTTTTTGGCAACCAGCGTCAGAATGTCGTAGCTTGCAACCATGTCGTCGTTCTGGTTGTGAACCTGAACGTCCCAGACCACGACGCCCTGTGGATGGCCGTCAGGTGAGGTGCGGCCCTGGTCGATCTTGCGCTTGCAGGTCAGGCGCGCCCGGATGGTATCGCCCGGGGCAACCGGCTCGATAAAGCGCAGGGTGTCCAGACCATAGTTTGCCAGCACCGGGCCTTCGCCCGGATAGACAAACAGGCCGGCGGCTGCGGACAGCACAAAGTAGCCGTGGGCTATGCGCTTGCCAAACTGGGAGTCCCGCGCTGCGATTTCGTCAAAATGCATGTAGAAGTGATCGCCGGACAGGCAACCGAAGTTCACGATATCGGCCTCGGTCACGGTGCGACGATGCGTCAGCAGGGATTCATTGAGCTGCAGCTCTTCGAAATGCCGACGGAACGGGTGCACCTCGGTCTCGATCAGCTCAGCACCACGAATGTATTCGCCGGTCACGGCCGCCAGCATCGTTGGCGAGCCCTGGATAGACGTGCGTTGCAGGTAGTGGTGAACGGCGCGTATGCCGCCCAGCTCCTCGCCACCACCGGCACGGCCCGGACCACCGTGTTTGAGCATCGGCAGTGGTGAACCATGGCCGGTCGATTCTTTGGCCGCTTCTGCATTCAGCAGGTGCAGCCGTCCGTGATAGGCCGCCAGGGCAGGAACGATTTTGCCTGCGATGGCCGGATCGCGGGTGGTCAGCGTAGTGACAAGCGAGCCGCGGCCCCTGGCAGACAGTTCCAGGGCATCCTCGATGCTGTCGTAGGGAATCACCGTGGCTACCGGGCCGAACGCTTCGATGTCATGGGCGCCACAGCCGTTTTCCGGGTTCCGGCACAGCAACAGGTGCGGTTCGATGAAGGCGCCGTTCTCGGTGCCTTCGCCGGTGGGCTTGAAGTTGCCGGTGCCACCGACGACCAGCTCACTGGTCTTCAGCAGTTCCTGAATGTTGGCCTTCACGTCGTCGAGTTGGTCGATAGAGGCCAGGGCCCCCATTCGGACGCCTTCCACCAGAGGGTCGCCCACCGTCACCTTCGACAGGCGCTTTTTGAGCTTTTCGCAGACGGCGTCAACCTGATTCCGCGGCACCAGCACGCGACGGATCGCCGTACATTTCTGACCGGCTTTGGCGGTCATTTCCCGCCCGACTTCCCTGACGAAGATATCGAATTCCTCGTGCTCGGGCGTCACGTCCGGTGCCAGAATCGCACTGTTCAGGGAATCCGCCTCGGCGTTGAAGGGAATCGAGCGGTTGATGATGTTGGGGTGATTTCTCAGCTTGCGGGCTGTAGCGGCCGAACCGGTGAAGGTGACCACATCCTGCTCTTCCAGGTGATCGAACAGGTCGCCGGTGCTGCCGATGATCAGCTGCAGGCTGCCTTTGGGCAGGGCGCCGGATTCGTGCATCAGGCGAACCGCCAGTTCAGTGACGTAGCTGGTCGACGTGGCCGGTTTCACGATGGACGGCATGCCTGCCAGGAAGGTCGGCGCGAACTTTTCCAGCATGCCCCAGACCGGGAAGTTGTAGGCGTCAATGTGGACCGCCACTCCGCCACGGGGCACCAGAATATGGGTGCCGGCGAAGTGGTTATTTTTGCCCAGCGGGGTGACAGGACCCTCGTGTACCACGTTGCCGGAGGGCAGTTCGCGGCGGCCCATACTGGCATAGGAAAACAGGGTGCCGACGCCACCGTCGATATCAATGCCGTTGTCACCTTTGGTGGAGCCGGTGTGCATCGACAGGGCGTACAGTTCTTTCTTGTGTTCCTGCAGGTACAGGGCCATGGCTTTCAGGGCCAGGGCGCGTTCCTGGAAATCCATCGCCATCAGGGACTTGCCGCCGATCTGGCGGCCGTATTCGGCGGCTTTTCTGAAATCAGGGGTTTCGTCGTGGGTATGCGCCACGATTTCACCGTTTACGGCACTGGGCAGCGCCTTGGCGGCGATTTCACCGACCCACTGGTCGGCGATGAAACTTTTGAGGACTGACATGGGACACTCCGTTCGTTTCTGAAAACGTCAAGGCAGGTCCTGCGGTAACAGGGCTTGCCTTTGTCGGGTCGTACCGGGTTGTTATCGCTGGGCTATTATCAAACAGGACCTACATTTCGTCGTAGTCTAGAACCACCTTGTCGCTGACCGGATAGCACTGGCAGGAGAGCACGTAGCCGGCTTCGACCTCGTAATCTTCCAGGGCAAAGTTCTGATCCATTTCCACTTCGCCTTCCACGACTTTCGCGCGGCAGGTCGAGCAGACGCCAGCCTTGCAGGAGTAGGGCAGGTCGGCGCCTTCCTCGTTGCCGGCATCGAGGATGCTTTTGGTGTCGCGAACCAGCGGGAAGGTGAGTGAGCGACCATCAGCGATCACGGTGACTTCACTCACCGACTGTGGGTCTACCCTGGACGGAGCCCTGTCCTTCCGGGCCTGGGGTGCGCCGCCCACCGGGGTGAACAGCTCAAAATGAATCTTGCTCTTGTCCAGGCCGTGGCGAAGCAGTGAGTCGCGCACGTCCTCGGTCATTAACTGCGGGCCGCAGATGAAGGCGGCCGTCAGTTCCCTGGCATTGATCCAGTGATCGAACAGGGCGTCACACTTGCCATGGTCAATTCGCCCGTTGTAGAGGTCGATGTCCTGCTCTTCACGGGTAAAGATATAAACCAGATTCAGACGAGCCATGTACTCGTTCTTGAGGTCCTGAAGTTCATCCCGGAACATGGTGTTGCTGGTTGCCTTGTTGCCATAAAACAGCGTCACCTGGCTTTTTGGTTCGGTTTCCAGCGTGGTCTTGACGATTGACAGGATCGGGGTAATGCCGCTGCCGGCAGCGACCGCCAGATAATTGCCTTGCCGTGCAGGATCAAGGTCAACCGAGAAGTGACCCTGAGGTGGCATCACCTCCAGCGTTTGCCCGGGTTTGAGCTGTTCATTGGCAAACGTCGAAAAGCGCCCGCCGGGTACCTGCTTCACCGCAATGCGAAGATCGTGATCTTTGACGCTGGAGCAGATCGAGTAGGAGCGACGGACTTCCTCGCCATCCATTGTCGTTCTGACAATCAGGTGCTGTCCCTGCTTGTACGAGAAGGTCCCGGTCAGGTCTTCGGGCAGTTCGAAAGACAGGGACACTGCATTTCTCGTTTCGGGTCTGACCTCTTTGAGGGTCAGTGAGTAGAATTTGTTCATGGTCGTGTCGGCTCTAGATGCATTTGAAATAGTCGAAAGGTTCGAGACATTCCCTGCAGCGGTATAGTGCCTTGCAGGCGGTGGCCCCGAATTCGCTGACCCGTTCGGTCTCCTGGCTGCCGCAATGGGGGCAGGCAATGACCTCGGGCTCGCCAAGCAGACTCAGTTTGCTGGAACTGCCCTGGGGCGGTGCGATTCCGAATACACGAAGCTTCTCTTTGCCCTCGTCTGTGATCCAGTCGGTGGTCCAGGCAGGGGTCAGCACCTGATTGATGTTGGGATCCCGGAAGCCTGCGGCACGCAGGGCCTCGGCAATCAGTTCCTCAATCAGCTCGGTCGCCGGGCAGCCGGAGTAGGTTGGGGTTACATCAATGGACAAGTCCCTGCCATCCCAGTGGACGGCCCGGACAATGCCGAGCTCCACGACGCTGACTGCCGGCACTTCCGGGTCTTTTACCTCATCGAGAAGTGCCCAGATGTCGTCCTCGGTCAGCAGATCGGGGCGCGCGTTGGCGGGCACCCGGTCGCTGGCGATCAGGATATCTACCGCTGACCGTGTGTCTGAATCACCAGGTTGTGGCATCGGGGTAGGCCCTCTGCAGAAACTGCATTTCCGCCAGAATGAAACCGAGGTGCTCGGTGTGTTCGCCGTGTTTGCCGCCCATGTACATCCAGGCATCTTCGGCGCCCGGGGTCAGCGTGGCCTGGGTCAGTACTTCGGTGACCAGACCTTGCCAGTCAGCCTTGAGCTGCTCAGGGTCCGGGCCAATGCCCGCTTTCGCTATCAGCTGATCGGTCTCATCGGGAGTGATCAGTTCGCCGGTAAACCGCCACAGGATATCGACGGCATCCTGCATGCGACGGTGGCTCTCTTCCGTGCCATCGCCGAGGCGCTTAACCCATTCCGATGAGCGGCGCAGATGGTAGGTCGCTTCCTTCAGCGCTTTGGCTGCAATGCCAGCGACTCTCTCGTCGCTGGCCCCGGCCAGGCTTTTGAGCGTGAAGTAGTGCCAGGCATCGAAAAAGAACTGGCGGCCCATGGTGACAGCGTAGTCTTCATTGGGCTGCTCGGTCATCAGCAGGTTGCGGTAGTCGTGTGCATCCCGGCGGTAGGCCAGCTTGTCCGCATCACGACCATCGTCAATCAGCTCGGCCGCATACTCGTACCAGTTCCTGGCCTGGCCCACCAGATCCAGGGCCACGTTCATCAGCGCCATTTCTTCTTCCAGTGCCGGCGCCTTGCCGCACAGCTCACACAGGCGCTGGCCGAGAATCATGTCCGAGTCGGCCAGACGGAGCAGGTATTCCTTGAGTGCTTCGGTTTGGGTCATGGCATCGCTCCTTTACATGTGCCCGACTTCGTCAGGTAGCTTGTAGAATGAAGCATGCCGGTAAACCTTGTCTTCTGACGGGTCGAACAGGACTTCTTTCTCGTCGGACGCGGACGCGGTGATCGAATCGGACGGCACAACCCAAATGCTCACACCCTCGCTTCGACGGGTGTACAGATCGCGGGCATTTTCCATCGCCATCTCCGCATCCGCAGCGTGAACGCTGCCAACATGCTTGTGGTTCAGGCCATGCTTGCTTCGCACAAATACTTCGTAGAGACGCCACTCGGACATATCGTATTCCTCCAGAATCAAGCGGCGGCTGTACGCTGCTTCTGCTTTTTGGCATAGGCGACGGCTGCTTCGCGAACCCAGGCGCCCTCGTCGATTGCTTTCTTGCGGGTACGGATGCGCTCCCGGTTGCACGGGCCATTACCCTTCAGAACGTCGTAGAATTCCTGCCAGTTGATTTCGCCGAAATCATAGTGGCCGGTTTCCTCGTTCCATTTGAGATCCGGATCCGGCGCGGTACAGCCCAGAAACTCAAGCTGTGGCACGGTCTGGTCGATGAACATCTGACGCAGCTCGTCATTGCTCTTGCGCTTGATTTTCCAGGCCAGAGACTGTTGGGAGTTGGGTGATTCGTCGTCGTGGGGGCCAAACATCATCAGCGATGGCCACCACAGGCGGTTGATGGCGTCCTGCACCATGGCCTTCTGTTCGTCGGTGCCCCCACGCATCAGGTCAAGCAGGATCTGATAGCCCTGACGCTGGTGGAAGCTCTCCTCCTTACAGATGCGGACCATTGCCCGGGAGTACGGGCCGTAGGACGTCCGTTGCAGGACAACCTGGTTGACGATGGCAGCGCCGTCAACGAGCCAGCCCACGGCACCCATATCTGCCCAGTTCAGGGTCGGGTAATTGAAAATGCTGGAGTACTTGGCCTTGCCCTGGTGCAGCTTCTCGATTTCTTCATCCCGGTCAGCGCCCAGAGTTTCCATGGCGCTGTAGAGGTACAGGCCGTGTCCGGCTTCGTCCTGGATCTTGGCCATCAACTGAAGCTTGCGCTTGAGTGTCGGGGCGCGGGTCACCCAGTTTCCCTCCGGCAGCATGCCGACAACCTCGGAGTGGGCGTGCTGAGAGATCTGGCGGACCAGGGTTTTCCGGTAGCCTTCGGGCATCCAGTTTTTCGCTTCAATCTTGATTTCAGCGTCGACCTTTTCCTGGAACGCGCGCTCTTCAGGCGACATCTCTTCCAGTGTTTTCAGGCGCTTTGCGCCGGTTTCAACGAGCTGGGCGTACATACAATACCTCCGGTTCGGGCTTGTTGCTCGGCGGATCGGTGAGCAGTCGGGCCCTGACAGTGTCTGTTAGGCTATACCTCAATACTATATGATACTGAATAAATATCAATATATAATATTGTGTGTCATGTTGGCGTTTATCGGATGAATATTGAGATGTATAGCAATGATTTATAAAGTAAAAAAATATGATACGTAATAAAAATTTATAGGGATCGGTTACGGCAAAGTAAAATTAAATCGAGCTTTGGCGGGCCCGGACGTCCCAGGCCCCGGGAAGACAGCGAGTCGGTTGCCGTGCCCGCCCGCTGTCAGAGGTTGACCTTGCCGGTCACTGGGTACGGCGGTCGATGACCCGTTTGGCCTTGCCTTCCGACCGCGCCAGACGGTTTGGCTCAACCACCTCGACCCGGGCACTGATGCCGATGTAGGACTTGATATGGTGGCTGAGCTCCCTGGCCGCGTTGGCGCGAACGTCATCGCCGGTGCCGGCTCCCGCTTTAAGCTCTGCGCGTATATCGACACAGTCGAGATTGCCTTCTTTATAGACCTCGATCTCGTAATGCGGGGCCAGCGCCTGACACTTGAGGACCTGTTCTTCGATCTGGGTGGGAAAGACATTAACCCCACGGATGATCAGCATGTCGTCGCTGCGCCCGGTAATCTTGTCAATGCGACGCATCGGACGTGCGGTGCCTGGCAGCAGCCGTGTGAGATCCCGGGTCCGGTAACGCAAGATCGGCAGTGCTACCTTGGTCAGAGAGGTGAACATCAGTTCGCCATATTCGCCGTCCGGCAGAACTTCACCGGTGTTCGGGTCTATGATTTCCGGATAGAAATGGTCTTCCCAGATGGTGGGGCCGTCTTTGGTTTCAAGGCATTCCATGCCAACCCCGGGGCCCATGACTTCTGACAGCCCATAAATGTCGAGGGCCTGAATGCCGAGTCGTTCCTCCAGTTCCGCGCGCATGCTGTTGGTCCAGGGCTCGGCCCCGAAGATACCCAGACGAAGCGGCAGTTTGTGTGGATCAATGCCCTGACGATCGAATTCATCGGCGATATTGAGCATGTAGGACGGCGTCACCATGATGATGTCCGGTTCAAAGTCCTTGATCAGTTGCACCTGCTTCTCGGTCTGTCCGCCGGACATGGGTATCACCGTGCAGCCAAGGCGCTCGGCGCCGTAATGGGCGCCCAGTCCGCCAGTGAACAGGCCGTAGCCGTAGGAGATGTGCACTTTATCGCCACGGTGACCGCCACCGGCGCGAATGCTGCGTGCCACGATATCCGCCCAGTTGTCGATGTCACCCTGGGTGTAGCCCACGACGGTGGGCTTGCCGGTGGTGCCACTTGAGGCATGCACCCTGACCACATCCGACATCGGCGTGGCGAACATTCCGAACGGGTAGTTGTCCCTCAGGTTCGACTTGGTGGTAAACGGAATTTTGGCCAGGTCATCAAGGGAATTGATGTCCATTGGTTTGAGTCCGATCTCGTCAAATGCGTGACGGTAAAACGGTACATTGGTATACGCATGAGTCACGCTCCAGCGTAGTCGCTGAAGTTGCTCGTGGCGCAGCTCATCAACGCTGGCGGTTTCCATGCGGTCAAGTTTGCCGATTTTTTGCAGTGGTAAAATGCTCATGATGTCGTCCTGCTTTGTTCTTGTGCGGTGTTGTCAGTATGGTTTTGGTGCCTCGATCAGGCAGCGCTGTCGTTGCGCTCAATAATCAGGGCAATGCCCTGACCGACACCAATACACATGGTGCAGAGAGGGTATTGCGCCTGCTGGCCTGTCTGATGACGACGTTCGAGCTCATTGAGAGCTGTTGTTACCAGTCTGGCTCCGCTCATGCCCAGAGGGTGGCCCAAGGCGATGGCGCCGAGGTCATCGGCGCGTACGGAAGACAAGGCTCCCCCATACCGACCGATAGGCGTACGAATGGCGTCGACGATGTAGGCGTCCTGAAGATGGGTGCCAATGCTCATGCTTTATTCTCCGTCTGGCGGACAGTGCCGGATACTTCATAGGAACGGCCGCGGAACAACGCCACAGTTCGGTCGTCCTGATTGGTCAGGGTGATGTCGTAGACACCCGTGCGGCCACCTCGCGAGCGCTCTTCTGCGGTGGCGGTCAGTTGGTCGTCCTCTTTGGCGCCTGACATGTAGTCGATGGTGCAGCCCGAGGCGACCGTGGCCCGGTCATAGGTATTGCAGGCGAACGCGAAGGCAGAATCGGCTAGGGTGAAGAGATAACCGCCGTGACAAGAGCCATGGCCCTGGATCATATCCCCGGTCACGGTCATGGTGAGCACGGCCTTGCCCGGTGCCACAGCCTGAATTTTCATGCCCAGTTTCTGGCTTGCGAGGTCCCGGGAGTACATCGCTTCGGCACACTGTTCAGCGAGGGTCTGCGGATCGGTGGCGCTCATGGGTAAAACCTTCTGTCAGTATGTTGGCTGCTGGTCTGACTGGCCCGGCCTATTTGCCCTGAAATTCTGGCGGGCGCTTGTTCATGAATGCGGCCACGCCTTCGCGATAGTCCTCTGTCCGCCCCGCCTGGCGCTGAAGGTCGCGTTCCAGTTCCAGCTGTTCTTCGAAACTGTTGGTGGCGCTGGCGTGGAGCGCCTGCTTGATCAGGGCGAGGCCCTTCGTAGGCTGATTCGCAAAGTGGTGAGCCAGCTTCATGGTTTCTTCCATCAACTGCTCGTCATCCACGCACTGCCAGATCATGCCCCAATGCTCGGCCTGTTCGGCCTTGATCTTGCCGCCCAGCAAGGCCATGCCCTTCGCTCGGGCCATGCCGGCCACGCGCGGCAGTGTCCAGGTGCCCCCGGAGTCCGGAACCAGTCCCAGCTTGCAGAACGCCTGCACGAAGCTTGCGGACCGGCCAGCAATGGTAATATCGCAGGCAAGCGCAATATTGGCGCCAGCGCCCGCGGCAACGCCGTTGACGGCGCACACTACCGGCATGGGCAGGTTATGGAGCGCACGCATTAACGGGTTGTAATAATTTTCCAGGGAGGCGCCGAGGTCGGGCATTTGCTGGTCTGGTGAGACACTCCGGTCGGAGAGGTCCTGCCCGGCGCAGAAACCGCGTCTGGAACCAGTAATCACCAGCACACGAACGCTGTCATCAGTGCGAATGGTGTTGATGGCTTCACGCATTCGTTCGTGCATTTCCACGTTGAAACTATTGAGGTTGTCCGGGCGGTTCAGGGTCAGGATGGCGATGCCCTGGTCAATCTCGAGGAGGATGCTTGGCTGGGTCATGTTGTTGTCCCATCGGTGGTAACAGGAGTGGCCGGGACAGCCTTGCCGGTCCCGTGTCAGAGAATGCGTTGCGGCACCGTTGCGTCAGGGGCCCGACAGTTCGGGGGAGGGCTCTCAGTGCAACTACCGAATTCGAGTATATCTAAGAATTGATACCCGTCAAGGATTGATATGGTCATATTGTGTATCGCTTTGGACCTGCCTTTACCAGGTTGGCTGTAATATATTAATTTTTCAATAAAAAATATATTAATCCGATGTATTCAAAGGGTAGTGAATTAAAATATTGTCGTATTTAAGGCGCCAATATACGTGAATTGTCTGTCGGTAAAATATAATGTGATACAGAAAATAGACCGATAACGATATTTTGGTCCCGCTACCAAAGGAGCGTGATATGCCCGTATACAGCATTGATGGTGTTATTCCGGTCGTCCATCCCTCAGCCTATGTTCACCCCAGTGCCGTGCTGATTGGGGATGTCTGGGTGGGGGTCGAGTGCTATGTTGGTCCGCTTGCCTCGCTCAGGGGAGACTTTGGCCGGATCGTTCTCAGGGACGGCGCCAACATTCAGGACACCTGTGTCATGCACGGGTTTCCCGGAATGGACACGGTGATTGAAAAGAACGGCCACATTGGCCATGGGGCAATCCTGCATGGCTGCGTCGTAAGTGAGGACGCGATGGTCGGCATGAATGCCGTGATAATGGATGAAGCGCACATCGCGCCACGCTCCATCGTGGGCGCCGGCGCTTTGGTCAAGGCGGGGTTCAGTTGCGAGCCGGAGTCACTGATTGTGGGTGCGCCCGCGAAAGTTCTGAGGGCTCTTGGCGAGAAAGAAATTGCCTGGAAGAAGCAGGGGACCGAAGAGTACCAGCGCCTGACCCGGCGATCCCTGGCCAGCATGACGGCCTGCCAGCCGCTGACCGAGGCGGAACCCGACAGGCCGCGTGTGGATTCAGGCAGCTATCAGCCCAAACATCAGTCCTGAATGGTGCGCCATCCAAAGTGAAAGCCCCGGGGTGCGAAGAGCAAGTCCCAGGGCGATGGTTACTTCAGCAGAAAGGCGGCTCAGGCCGCCAACTCGCATTTGCAGGCATCAATGATGATCCGGGCAAAATCTTCCGGAGAGTCTTCCTGCAGGAAATGCCCGCCCCTTAGCGTGATATGAGGCTGTCCGTGTGCCCCGGGAATCCGGCGTTGCATGTGACGGTCGCCGCCCCGGGTTATCGGGTCGCCACTGCTGAAGCAGGTGATGAACGGCTTTTTCCAGTTCTCCAGAATATCCCAGGCGGCGCGGTTTGCGGCGCTTTCCGGGTCGTCTGGCGTTACCGGGACCAGCCTGGGAAACGCTCGGGCGCCGGCTTTGTAGCCCGGCGACGGGAAGGGCGCGTCATAGGCGGCGAGCTCTGCGCGGTTGAGCGTCCGGCTGGTGCCCAGTTGCACAATCCGGCTCACCGGGAACCAGGGGCTGTAGCTGGCAAACGCCTTCCAGAGCGTGAAGGTAGCCGGTATATGGGCGTCACCCGTCGGTAACATGCCGTTGCCGACGATAATACGCTGGAATCGCGATGCGTGCTCTGCCGCCAGCCTGAGCCCGAGCAGAGATCCCCAGTTCTGGCAGACCAGCG
Organism: Marinobacter sp.; assembly: GCA_030149475.1. Taxonomy (GTDB): domain Bacteria; phylum Pseudomonadota; class Gammaproteobacteria; order Pseudomonadales; family Oleiphilaceae; genus Marinobacter. The sequence goes on along the minus strand of JASBRL010000163.1, from coordinate 23,467 downwards.
TAATGTTATCCAGGTTCAGGGTTTCCAGCCAGTTCGTCAGCCAGGTCATGTGGCGCTCATAACTGTAATCGGCGATATCGGCCGGTTTATCGGATTTGCCAAAACCGATCAGGTCGGGCGCCAGTACCCGGTGTCCTGCGGCGGCCACACGAGGGATCATATGGCGGTATAGGTAAGACCAGGATGGCTCACCATGAAGCATTACAATCGGGTGACGGTTGGCTGGGCCTTCGTCCACGTAGTGCATGCGAAGGCCGGTTTCGACTTCATGAAAGTGCGGTGCAAACGGGTAATCGGGCAGCCCTTTGAAACGGGCTTCGTCCGTCCGGAGAATACGCATACAATCGACTGTCCTGACTGATTGGGGTGCGTGGTCGGGTTAACGACCGGATCTGCTCCAGCATAAATCAGTTAATGGACAGGGTGTGTTTGGTTTGCGTAACAGTGCGTTGCCCCTTTGCGTCAGGAAGCGATGCGCTGGTTGTCGCCTGCGGCTTTCAGGTGAGATGTGGCGTCGTCACAGCAATTGACAGCTCCGCAATCGTCGGCTGAGCACAACCCGATGGTCTGGCAATCTTCTGCGTCTACGAAGTCTCCGTTGTTCTGGAAAATGCGGGCGCGGGACAGAATGGAGCCGCAGTGACCGCACAACAGCGCCGGCACAGCGCCGGTATTGGCCAGGGTGGCCTGATAGTGTTCATGCTTGATCATAAATATCCCCCACTAACGACTCTAGCGTTGGAATGTGACCGTTTTAAGACGTTGGGTTTCAATAACCAGACGAGACACTACTCACCCGTGTCCACCACGGGGCGCCGGTTGGAACGTTTGTCGTCCCAGTCCAGGCGTTTAGGATCATACCAGCCGAGCGCCTCACGGACGTTGCGCCGGGTAGTCGCAGACAGGGTCTGCCACAGAGCGGAGAAATCTTCGAGTCCCTGCTCCCGTTGCCGTAACTGTTTGCTGTTCAGGCGCCTGAGGATAAGGGGCAGGTGCAGGGCCTGACCGAGCTGCCCGGGCACCAGAACCTCCTGGCCGAGCACTTTCTTCCGGTGCACGCGCCGTGCGAGAATTTTGTCCAGGGCGACTGCGGCTTCAAGTGCTGTCTGGCTAGTAAAGTGTTCGATATCCAAGTGAATGACCTGTATTGCTCATTGACGGCGCCCCTGATTTCCAGTGTGCGTCAAATACGCACTATAACTCGACTGGGGTCGCTCTGGCCAAGAGCCGGGCCCGGAGTTATTTGCGCCCGCACCTGGTCAGCGTTGCGCGGGGTCGACTGGTTCGCCTACCATACCACTGATCACATGCCCGGCAGCCTTAACCGAGGTTCGTCGTATGTCAGGGCCAGACTCAAGGTCCCTGGCAAGGCAGGGGTTGCCGGGAAGGGTGGTTCCTTTGCAGGAGTCGCAGCCCGGCCAGGGATTTTTCGTGCTCTGAATCAATAGATGGACACTATTTATGTACGAAGATTTGGAGAGGCGGTCTTTTCTGGCCGTGCTGGTCGGGGTATCACTGGCGTTTTTTCTGTTAATGAAGCCTTTTTTCGGCCCTATTTTCTGGGCTGTTGCGATCGCTCTGATTTTTCATCCCTGTCAGCGATGGCTGTTGCGGCAGCTTGGGCCGAGACCCAACCTGGTCGCGCTTCTGACGTTGTTTCTGTGCATGGTCATTGTGGTCATTCCGGTGATTTTTCTGGTTTATTCGCTGGTCGCCGAAGGGCTGACAATATATCAGCAGATTCAGGACGGGCAGATCCGGCCAGGCCAGTATATTGATCGGATCAATGAGTCATTTCCCGCCATCGAACACTTTCTTTCCCGCTTTAATATCGATTTCAATGAAGTCCGTGACCGGACAACCAGCGCCTTTATGGGTGGCTCTAAACTGTTGGCCAAGCAAGCTCTTGGGTTTGGTCAGAATACCTTCCAGTTCTTCCTGGGGCTGGCGCTGATGGTCTATCTGTCGTTTTTTCTCCTGCGGGATGGCACGCGCCTGGTAGAGCTGCTGATTCGGGCGCTGCCACTTGGCGATGCGCGCGAGCGGCTGCTATTTGCGAAGTTTGCCGAGGTCACCCGAGCCACGGTAAAAGGGAACTTGCTGATTGCGATTATCCAGGGGGCGCTGGGCGGAGGCATTTTCTGGGTGCTTGATATAAAGGCCGCCCTGTTGTGGGGGGTGGTGATGGCGATTGTTTCGCTGATTCCCGCAGTGGGGGCCGCCATTGTCTGGATACCGGCCGCGCTTTATCTGGCGGCCACCGGTGAGATGGTCTCCGCGATTGTCCTCACTCTGTTCGGCGTACTGGTGATCGGCCTGGCGGATAACGTCCTGCGGCCGATTCTGGTTGGGCGGGACACCAAGCTGCCGGATTATATTGTGCTGTTGTCGACCCTGGGCGGCATTGTGATGTTCGGTGTCAACGGCTTCGTCATGGGCCCGCTTGTTGCGGCGCTGTTCATGGCATTCTGGGGTATATTCATTCGTGAGTTCAGTGCGCCCGAAGAAACCGCCCCGGTGGACGATCGCCAGGACTCCGCCTGACCGGCGTCAGATCCTGTGATAAGGTGAAAACGGCAGTTTGTATGAGAGGTTACGAGAGCGCAGTGTAACCGGGTATGCGAGGTCGACAGGCATTATGATAACAAAAGAGAAGATCAGGAGTTTTGCATGAACAAGCTGTTTTCGCTGATGAAAAAGCGGGCGTTCGCCGCCGGCACTGTGGCTCTTTTGACTGCGGGGGTGGCCGTAAACGCTCAGGCTAACGATGTCGTCGCCCTGAAAAATGCGCTTTATGGCGCAGGCTATAACATTGATAACGTTAATGATCGTATGGATTCGACGACCCGGTCGGCACTGAAAGCATTCCAGGCGGACCATGCCGGGCTGAAGGTCAGTGGCGAGCTGGATGATGCCTCCAAACAGGCGTTGGGGATGATCTCCGGCGATGCAGCTTCCGCCCAGGCAGTCGCCAGCCAGCAGCCGACTGCCTCGGCGGCCCCTGTCGCGAAATCGAAAAAAGCGACCGTGCCCGCCAGGAAAGAAGCGAAAAAAGAGGAAGACGATGGCTGGTCGCTCTGGTAACCACAAAAAAGCCCGTTCTCTCGTTGATTATCGGGCTTTTTTGCGACCAATCTGGCTGTCAGTCCAGCTTTGACAGATCCCTTACGGCACCTTTGTCGGCACTGGTGGCCAGCAGGGCGTAGGCCTTCAACGCTGCGGAGACCTTTCTGGGGCGCGCGAGCGCAGGCTTCCAGCCCAGTTCGTTACGACGGGCGCGTCGCTTGTCCAGTTCGGTCTGATCCAGCAGGACATTGATGGCCCGTTGCGGGATATCAATGCGAATCCGGTCGCCGGTTTCGATGAGCCCGATCGCCCCGCCTGCGGCAGCCTCCGGTGAGGCATGGCCGATAGACAGACCGGATGTTCCGCCTGAAAAGCGCCCGTCAGTCAGCAGGGCGCAGTGTTTGCCAAGGCCCTTGGACTTGAGGTAACTGGTGGGGTAGAGCATTTCCTGCATGCCTGGTCCGCCCTTGGGTCCCTCATACCGGATAATGACTACCTCGCCTTCCTGGACTTCATCGTTGAGAATGCCGGTTACGGCGGTGTCCTGGCTTTCAAACACCCGGGCCGACCCTTCAAACACGAAAATGCTCTCATCCACGCCGGCCGTCTTGACAACGCAGCCGTCCAGGGCAATGTTGCCGAACAGCACCGCCAGCCCGCCTTCGGCTGAATAGGCATGTTCAGCACTGCGGATGCAGCCGTTTGCGCGGTCACCATCCAGTGAGGGCCAGCGGGTATTCTGGCTGAACGCCTGCTGGGTGGGGATGCCAGCGGGTCCGGCTTTGTAGAACTCGACAACCTCCGGCGTCGGCTTGCGCATGATGTCCCAGGTTTCCAGCGCCTCGGCGAGGGTTTTGCTGTGGACAGTCGGCAGGTCGGTGTTGATCAGCCCGGCCCGGTCCAGTTCGCCCAGAATGCCCATGATACCGCCGGCCCGGTGTACGTCTTCCATATGGTATTTGGGTGAGTTGGGAGCGACTTTGCATAGCTGCGGAATCCTGCGGGAGAGCTGGTCGATTTCGTTCAGGGTAAACGGAACGCCGCCTTCCTGAGCTGCCGCGAGCAGGTGCAGGATGGTGTTCGTGGAGCCGCCCATGGCTACATCCAGAACCATGGCGTTTTCAAACGAGGCCATGGAGGCGATGCTCAGAGGCAGCACGCTGGCATCGTCCTGCTCGTAATAGCGGCGCGCATTTTCCACGATCTGGCGCCCGGCTTTCAGGAACAGGGCCTCGCGATCGGCGTGGGTGGCCAGCAGTGAGCCATTGCCGGGCAGGGCCAGGCCGATGGCTTCGGTCAGGCAGTTCATGGAGTTGGCGGTGAACATGCCGGAGCAGGAACCACAGGTCGGGCAGGCGCTGCGCTCGTACTCTTCGACCTGTTCGTCACTGGCGTTGGGGTCTGCCGCGATCACCATGGCGTCGACCAGATCCAGCTTGTGCTCGGACAGCCTGGTCTTGCCCGCTTCCATGGGGCCGCCGGAGACGAAGACAACCGGGATATTCAGGCGCAGAGCTGCCATCAGCATGCCGGGTGTAATCTTGTCGCAGTTGGAAATGCAGACGAGGGCGTCGGCGCAGTGGGCGTTGACCATGTATTCCACAGAATCGGCGATGATCTCCCGGGACGGCAGCGAGTAAAGCATGCCGTCATGCCCCATGGCGATGCCGTCGTCCACCGCGATGGTGTTAAATTCCTTGGCGACGCCACCGGCCGCTTCGATCTCGCGACAGACCAGTTGGCCCAGGTCTTTGAGGTGCACATGGCCCGGCACAAACTGGGTGAAGGAATTGGCAACGGCGATAATAGGCTTACCGAAATCATCATTTTTCATGCCGGTGGCGCGCCAAAGGGCGCGAGCTCCGGCCATATTGCGGCCTGCGGTCGATGTCCGCGAACGATACTGGGGCATGGATCTTTGGTCTCTTGTCAGCTGGTCAACGTTGGAATAAAACGAAAAGCATACCAGATAAACCGGCATACGCATGGTTGTTTCCCGGACCCGAGGTTACACTTGAGTGCAACGTATCCGCCAGGTTGTATTGATGTGCTTTTCTGAGTCGGATGCCTGGCGCGCTTGATGTGGCATGCCCGGCTTGCAGCCGGGTTGAGGAGAGTGTCTATGGCTGGCAGAGAAAGCCTGCCCCTGAGTCAACTGAAACGGCTACAGCCACTCAATCGTCTGACTGACGATCAGCTTGTGATGCTTGCCAGTCGTGCCGAGCGCCGCAAATATGCGCCTGGCCAGACAATTGCCCGGCGTGGCGTTCGGGACGGCCTGGATTATTATCTGCTGCAGGGCGTGGTGGAACTGACGGCGGCCGATGGACGCAGTTCGAGCATTGAATCCGGTAGCGATAAAGCGCTGAATGCCGTTGCCAAATTACAGCCGAGAATCTATGACGTGATTGCCACCAGGCCGAGCGAATTTCTGGTGATCGAACAGGACGTGCTGGTGCAGTTATTACGCAGTGCGCCCGTCCAGCAGGTTGAAATGGATTCAACGGATGATGGTCAGGCTCATGAAAGTGAAGAGCATTATCTGCTGATGGAGTTTTATGCGGAGCTACGCTCCAATCAGCTGTCTCTGCCCAGCGTGCCTGATGTGGCCTGGAAAGTGCGGCGAGCGACCGACCGGGAAGATTCGTCGGCTGAGGACATCGCCCGCGTTATTACCGCAGACCCGGCGATGTCCGCAAAGCTCGTGCGCGCATGCAACAGTCCCCTGTACCGGGGTTTCAAGGATGTCCGAAGAGTGAGTGAGGCGGTGATCAGGCTGGGGACGCGCACAACCCGCCAACTGGTCACCGTGTTTTCCATGCGGGAGGTGTTCAAAACCCGTGAGCCCGCTCTGCAGAAGGCGATGGATACACTGTGGCGGCATTCCCGGGAGGTGGCCGCACTGAGTTGGGTACTGGCAGACCGTGCCACCCGGCTCGACCCGGAGGAAGCCCTGCTCGCCGGTCTGCTGCATGACATCGGTGCCATACCGGTACTGGTGCAGGCCGAGCACCACACGGGACTGTTTGCGGACACCGCCAGGCTGGACCACGCCCTCAATGAACTCAAAGGGGATATCGGTGCCGCAATTCTCGAGAACTGGTCTTTCCCCGAGACGTTTATCACGGCAGCTCGTCATGCTGAGGACTGGTGTTTTGACCACCAGGGAGACAAACCGCAATTGGCAGACGTGGTGATGGTTGCACAATTGCATTCGCTGATTGCCGCCCGTCAGAACCAGGGGCTACCGGAGTTTGATGCGGTGCCGGCCTATCGCAAACTGGGCGAGCTCGAGCTCAATGCCTCGCGCAGCCTGCAAATACTGACGGCAGCGCGTTCGCGGGTTGATGACGTTTTGCGCCTCCTTTCGATAACCTGACCTCGGAGTCCAGCTGTTGGTGACCGATTCAACTATGCATGTACCCCTGTTTCCCCTTAACTCGATTGTGCTGCCGAAAGGTCGTATTCCACTGCAACTGTTCGAGGCGCGCTACATCGACATGCTGACCCGTTGCCTGAAAGAGGATCGCGGGTTTGTGGTCGTGCTGCTCAGGGAGGGGCTTGAAACCGACTCCATGGCCGCGTTCTATGATATCGGAACCTACGTCCGCATTATCGATTTCCAGCAACTGGACAATGGCATGTTGGGCATCACCGTCGAGGGGCAGGCCAAGGTGGCGGTGGTCAAATGCTGGAAAGCACCGGATGGCCTTAACGTTGGCGATATTGATCTGCTGCTGGACGAGGACGATGGGCCGGTTCCGTCACAATTTTCGGAATTGCCGGTGGTTCTCAAGGCACTGCTCAAGCACCCCGTCGTCAACGATCTGGATATGTCGGTGGATTTTGCGGACGCGCGTGATGTGGGCTGGCGTCTGACGGAACTGTTGCCCATCGACAAGCAGGAAAAACAGCGTTTACTGGAACTGCAGGACCCGCTGGAGCGGCTTGGTCGCTTGCACGCCCTGCTTGAGGCGCTGGAATAAAGTCCGGCGCTCACAGTGGCCTGGGCGTGTATGCCGCCAGGGCATCGGGGCCGGTCAGGATCAGGTAGCCCGCCACTGAAGCCAGCCAGAAGAGGCCGGCCAGCTTGCTGAACAGATCCACGGACAGGTGCGTCTGATCGAAGCGACTGAAACTGGCGCGTATCGTGCCGCAGATCGCCAGTCCCAGCAGAATGCCTCCGATTACATCGGTCAGCCAATGGACCCCGAGGTACAGTCGACTCATCGAAACCAGCAGGATCGGTATGCTGAACAGACTGTAAACCTGCCAGCGCATCCGGCTGCGCACTTCCCGGGCGACAAAGCTGGCACTCAGCCCGGCCAGCACGGTTATACCGGCGGCATGACCGCTGGGAAATGCGCCCGACAGCGGTGGGTGAAGATTAACCTGGGGCCTCATAATGTCCAGTCCGTACTTCAGGCCCCACACCAGGGCAAGCGTCATTATGCAGGCGCCAAGCACATGCACAGCAGCGGCATAGTAGCCCCGGAACGCCAGTAGAAGCGTTACTATACTGGTCGAAAACACCAGCACGGCGGTGTTTCCCAGCAGCGTAATGCCTATGGCCAGAGGGTCGAACAGCGGCTGTCTCAGGGTGCTGAAAAACATCAGCGTCTGCTGATTCAGTGGTTGCAACAGGTCGGTGGATACCGTGACCGTACTCCAGATGACGAACAGCACGGCGGAGCCGACAGCCAATGCAAGAGAGGCCAGCGGAAATTCGCCGCCATGGTCCGGACGTTGGCTGGATAGCAGGCGCCAGAACCGGTGGGTCGTATTGTACCGGGTCATCCATTCCCCGACCCGGCTATAGGCCCGGCTTCGAGTGTCGAGCTGCCACTGCAGTCGAAAGAACAGCAGATACAGGGCCGCCAGAATCGCGCTACCGACAGCCAGGATCAGATAGAGATGCGCTGGCAACTGAATCTGATGGGCGATGGCACTGCCGACCAGGAAGCCAGGCAGCACGTAAACCGGGGCCCATGCCACGGCGGACGCCAGGTTGAATACCAGAAAGCGGTTGCCTGACATGCCGAAGGCACCCGCCACTACCGGGATCACCGGTCGTATGGGGCCGACAAAACGACCAATGACGACGCTTATGCCACCGTGTTTATGGAAAAACTGTTCACCTCGATCAAGCACGGCCGGGAAGCGACTGAAGGGCCAGACCCGATGCAGCTGGCCGGTGCAGGCACGGCCGATCCAGAAGCTGATGTTGTCGCCGGCGACGGCACCGATGGTCGTCCAGCCCAGTGCCTGCCAGACCGGCATGCCTGTCTCCCCGGCCAACACGGCGATGGCGAAAAGAAGCGCCACACCCGGCACAATCAGGCCGGCAATCGCCAGTGATTCAATGAATGCGGCGGCCACCAGGGCAATCGCAAGCCAGCCGGGGTGATCACTGAGCCAGCCCGAGAAAGTCTGTATCCAGTCGGTAAACATGAATCAGCACTGATCGTCTTGCTGGCTGAACCAGATGCGGTCATGGCCTCGGTTGCGTGCTTCCTGAAGCGCCTTGCGTGCGCGGTCCCGGACTACGCTGCTACGATGGTCTTCAGAGTTGCGGGTCGTGCACCCGAGGCTGACCGTCAGTTTTTTGGCAACTGGCCAGTGGTTTTCGGCGATGGTTCGCCGTACCCGCTCGGCAATCACGCGGACGCCTTCTTCCGGGGTGAACGGCAGGATCAGGAAAAATTCGCCGTTGTCCATGGCGTAAAGGGTGTCTCCGGCACGTATCACGTCAAACAGATGCCGGGTCATTTCGCGGAACAGGTCCTGAATTGCGGACGTTCCGTGCAGGCTCTCCACTTCGTCCAGGTAGTCAATTCCGAGCATGATTACCGACAGCGAATGGCCTGTTACATTGGCGCGACTGATCTCCTTCTGCAGGCTTTCATCCAGAAACCGGGCGTTGTGCGCACCGGTCACCGGGTCAGTGATTGACAGGTCCTCGGCCGACTGTGCCATATGCTGGTAGTGCCATATATACAGCGCTGCGGCGCCCAGGATGATGAGCGCGGCCGCGACCGTGAGCAGGGCATCTGCCAACGGCTGGTGGGCGAGAAGGTAGCCGGTCAGCGCCAGGATGATGCCCCCGGACAGGATGAGCCCCTGGCGCAGCGGAAGGATCAGCATATTCAGCAGCAGCAACGGCATGACCCAGTTGGCGATGTCGGTTCGATCCAGAGAAAACAGCGCTGCGATGACGGCGGCGTTGAGAATAATCAGCATCAGTCGGTGGCCCGGCGCCCGTAGCTGTTGTCGGCGTGAAACCAGCGTATAGGCGGCCCCCAGAAGTGTCAGGACAGCCAGGGTGATGGCCAGGTAGAAAAGATCGTAAAAACCGTAGCGCAGGTTCTGTGCCGCCAGACTGATGATAAACAGAGTGGCCAGGCAATAGCCGGCAAGATGCGTAAAAGTGCGCAGACGCGTTTCAGTCATTGGCAGGGTTTCCTTTGGCGGCCTGAGCACGAAGGGCTGACCAACTGCTGTAGGACTGCACCCGGTTACCCCCCTGCTGTTGGGCGCGGCGCAGGGCGTTGGCGGCCGAGTGCTGAAGGCTGTCGGCGTCATCACCGATATTGAGGCCGGCAACCCCTGCGCTCACGGTCAGTTCTAGCTCATGGGACGCCAGCAGTGAGCGCAGACCACTGCGGATCTGCTCCGCTTTCCGGGTAGCTTCGGCAGACCCGTTACCGGGGAGAATGATCAGAAACTGCAGATCCGCGACCCGGTAGTAGCTGTCAAAATCCCTTAGTTGTGAATGCAGAAAACGACCGATACGGGGCAGAATGGCGCGGATATCGGCATCCGGGTCGACATCGCTCAGATGAGTGTCCAGGCCAATCATGATGATGGCCATGTCGGTACCCTCCCGTTCGCTGCGCTGGATTTCTTTGTGCAGGTCCGCCGACAGATAGTCCCGGCTGGCCGCCTGGGTCAGCTCATCTGTGCGCCGCAACGGCGCCAGTTGGCGGGCCTTGTATTCGCGCAGGAATACCAGGAGGCAGGAAATGGCGGTGGCCAGAAACAGTGAACTGACCAGTTGGTGCCGGTCCGCTGCGCCTTCAATCGTCAGCGCCGAAAGCAGAACGGTTGCCAGGCAGAGAATGGTCAGCAGACCGGCCACGGGCAGCGGAAACAGGGCGAACAACACCAGCGGTATGGCGAACAGCCAGTAACTCAGGCTGGCGGGACCCAGCCAGAGGGCTGTGCAGAGAACGATCGTCAGGGCCAGGGTGAGGCTCTGGTTGATGATCGGCCAGGGTTGCCGGGTATGGCGGGGGTGAGCGGCCGGCGTTGTCCAGATCAACGCGGCGCCCAGCATCGGCGGCACTGCCGCCAGCACGCCAATGGCAATCAGCGTATAGACGGCAAGGGCGAGCAGCAGCGCGCTGCTGGCGCGGGAGAAGCGGCTCAAGAGGAATTTTTCGGCCATCTGGGCCATGCCGTCGGTCCTTTTCATTATCCATTGGGTTTACGCCGGAAACGGGCTCGGCGGCAGCTCCCGCTACGCTATAATAAAGCAACCCTGTTATAAGTCTAACGTGGATCCTGTCATGGCGGATATTCGTCGCCGGTCAGCGGACGGTGCCGGCCGGGCCGATCGCGGACTGTGCGTCCCGTCGGACCGCTACGCCCCAGGCAAGTCCGGAGTCGCTCCAGGCGTGCGTAGCCGCTGCCTAACGGGTACAGTAGGCAGTCTGTTAACTGAGACAATACGGGCAGCCCGGGCCGCGTGTGCGGGCTGTCCTGACGGCGCCATCTGGCCCGTGCCAGAGAGTCCGGTTCCCCTGTATGGTAGGTGAGCCGACCCAGTGCGTGCAATGCGCCGGACGGGCTCATTCCAGCCAGGGGCGTTCTCTATCTGATAAAGGTTTTCCGATGGACATAAAAGACTATATGGTGGACGTAGGTCTGCAGGCGCGCCAGGCGGCGGCCGTAATGGCCCGGTCGTCGACTGCCATGCGCAACGACGCGTTACTCGCGACAGCCCGCGCGCTGGATGAAGCCCGCGATGAGCTGGCGCTGGCCAACAGCAAAGATCTGGAAAAGGGGCGCGAAAACGGCCTTGATCCGGCGATGCTGGATCGCCTGGAGCTGACCCCGGTGGGTATCGACAAGATGATCGAGGGGCTCCGTCAGGTTGCTGGGCTGGCCGACCCGATTGGCGAGATTACCGGCCTGTCCTATCGGCCGTCCGGCATTCAGGTGGGCAAAATGCGCGTCCCGCTCGGCGTTGTCGGTATTATCTATGAGTCCCGTCCCAATGTGACCGTTGATGCGGCCAGCCTGTGCCTTAAATCCGGCAATGCGGCCATTCTCCGTGGCGGATCAGAAGCGATCCACTCCAATCAGGCGATTGCCATGTGCCTTGAGCGGGGACTGGCGGAAGCCGGGCTGCCGGCGACGGCGGTCCAGATTATCCGCACGACGGACCGGGCGGCCGTCGGGGAGTTGATCACCATGCCGGAGTATGTGGATGTCGTCGTGCCACGGGGTGGCAAGGGCCTGATTGAACGCATCAGCCGCGATGCGAAAGTACCGGTCATCAAGCACCTGGACTGCGTCTGCCACGTCTATCTGGATGCCCTGGCCGATGCTGGCAAGGGCTTTCGGGTGGCCCTGAACGCCAAAACCCAGCGCTATGGTACCTGCAACACCATGGAAACCTTGCTGGTGGACAGTGCCATTGCTGCCGGGCAGTTGCCGGCACTGGCGCTGGCGTTCCAGGAGCAGGGTGTCGAGTTGCGAGGCTGTGAGGCCACGCGGCGGATTGTCCCGGATGCCCTGCCGGCAACAGAGGCTGACTGGCACGCCGAGTATCTGGCGCCCATCCTCGCGATACGGGTGGTCGACGGCCTTGATGAAGCCATTGAGCATATCAACCGTTACAGCTCCCGACATACGGATTGCATTGTCACCGAGAGTATTACGCATGCCCGGCGGTTCATAACCGAAGTTGACTCAAGTTCCGTCATGGTCAATGCCTCGACACGCTTTGCGGACGGCTTCGAATATGGACTGGGCGCTGAAATCGGGATTTCCACGGACAAGATTCATGCCCGCGGACCGGTGGGGCTTGAAGGGCTTACATCGCAGAAGTACGTGGTGTTTGGAGACGGCCAGGTCCGGGGCTGATTGATCATGCATGTCATTCTGGGTGGCACGTTCGATCCGGTACATCATGGGCATCTGCGGTTGGCGGTCGAACTCAAGGAGCAGTTGGGGGTTGACCGGGTGACGCTGGTGCCCTGTCACATCCCGCCGCATCGGGCTCAACCCGGTGCCAGTAGCGCCGACCGGCTGCGGTTGTTGTTGCAGGCCGTCGCTGCTGAACCCGGGCTCGAGGTGGACGACCGGGAGTTGTCCCGGGATGGCGCCTCGTTCACCGCTGATACCCTTCGGCAATTGCGGGAGGAACTTGGCCCCCGGATGCCCATCGCGATGGTGGTCGGGACCGATGCGTTTGCGGCGTTTGATCGCTGGCGCGACTGGCAGGCTATCCCCGAACTGGCTCACATCATCGTGGTTCAGCGTCCCGGCGTGGACCTGCCTGCGGCCAGTGAGGCAATGGCGTTGCTGGCGGCACGGCGTGCGCGATCAGTGCAGCAACTGCATGATCGACCTCACGGTCTGATACTGGCGCTGTCGCCGCCATTGCTCGACATATCCGCCACCGGAATCCGTGAACGGATTGCCCGGGGCTGTTCCCCCCGCTATTTACTGCCCGATTCCGTGTGGCTTGATATATGCGCACACGGGCTTTACGGCCACAATGGCGAGGCCTGACGGTGATCAGAGTTTGACCTGCCCCGCGGCCAGATATTGGTGATACAATGACGACTGACTAAAACAGGCAGGCCGGCGGCATCGCCAATGGCCGCGTGACAGGGTGATTATGCAGGCAGAGCAACTGAAAGAATTGGTGGTACATGCGCTGGAAGATGTGAAAGCGCAGGACCTGAGTGTGATTGATGTGCGAGACCGGACCAGCGTGACAGATTACATGGTCCTGGCGTCGGGAACTTCTAACCGCCATGTGCGGTCTCTGGCAGACTCAGTGGTTGCGGATGCCAGGGGAAACGGAGTCCGCGTGGCAAATATTGAAGGGGCCAACGCCAGCGACTGGATTCTGGTGGACCTTGGCGACATTGTGGTGCATGTGATGATGCCCGCAACCCGCGAGTTCTACGATCTGGAGCGTCTCTGGCGTGACGCGCCGGCGGTGGGTGCCGCGGGCAGCGAATAGTCATGCGGCTGAAGCTGATCTGTGTCGGGCAGAAAATGCCCCAGTGGGTAACTCGTGGCTTTCAGGAATATGCCCGCAGAATGCCGCCCGAACTGCCGCTCGAACTCACCGAAGTTGCGATGGCGCAGCGGGGAAAGAATCCGGACATTCCGCGACTGATGCAGAAAGAGGCGGACGCATTGCTGGCGGCAACCGGCAAGAGTGATCGACTGATCGCCCTGGAAGTCGGTGGGCGGCCCTGGTCTACCGAGCAACTCGCTGGTCAGCTTGAAGGCTGGCAGTTGGATGGCCGCGACGTCAGTTTTATGGTCGGGGGGCCAGACGGCCTTGCCGCCGACTGTCGCAGCCGGGCAGATCTGCTCTGGTCTGTTTCACCGTTGACGCTGCCTCATCCTCTGGTTCGAATTCTGCTGGCCGAGCAGCTTTACCGGGCGTGGTCGATTACCCGCAATCATCCTTACCACCGTGCATAGGGTGTACTCAAATTGCTAGCCGGTATCTGATTCGCGCTTGCCCGGCACTGACCTACAGGAAGCCCTATGCCTTGGGGAGAGTTTAAAGACACTGCGGCTGAACGCCGTCTTTTTCAGCGCCGGACACTGGTGGTTCTGTTTTTCCTGCTGGTTATGGTCGGGTTGCTGGTCGGTCGTCTCTACCAGCTTCAGGTTGTTGAACACGAAACCTTTTCCACCCTTTCGGATAAAAACCGGGTGCAGGTGCAGTCGGTGGCGCCCACGCGTGGGCTGATCTATGATCGCAACGGCATCCTGATAGCGGAAAATCGCCCGGTTTTCAGCGTGACCGTAGTGCCCGAGCGGGTCGATGACCTGGATCAGACCCTTGACCATCTCTCTCGTCTGCTTAACGTCTCCGATGAAGACCTGACCCGGTTTCACCGCCGGCTGGAAGAACCCCGGCGCCCGTTTCAGGCGATTCCACTACGTTATGACCTGACCGAGAAAGAGATCGCACGTCTGGCGGTGCACCGATATGAGTTACCCGGCGTGGAAGTTAACGCCGAACTGGTTCGGTACTACCCCTATGGCAAAATGACCTCTCACGTGCTGGGCTATGTGGGGCGTATCAATCGCAATGAGCTGCAGCATATCGATCCGGTCAACTACGCCGGCACCAACTATATTGGCAAATCCGGTATTGAGCGTTTCTACGAGGATTTTCTGCACGGAAAGGTAGGCTACCAGAACGTTGAGACCAACGCCCGTGGGCGTACACTCCGGGTGCTGGAGAGCCAGAACCCGGAGTCAGGTCACGATATTCGTCTGTACCTCGACATGCGCTTGCAGAAACTGGCGTTTGACCTGTTGCGAGGACGCCGGGGTGCGGTCGTGGCGATCGAGCCCAAAACCGGGGGTATCCTGGCGCTGGCCAGTGTCCCCGGCTTTGACGCCAATCAGTTTGTCACTGGCATCGGGATCGACGATTACCGGGCGCTGAAGGACTCGCCGGACAAACCGCTGTTCAACCGGGCTTTGCGCGGGCAGTATCCCCCCGGGTCGACCATCAAGCCGATGCTGGGTATTGCAGCTCTGGACAGTGGCGCAACGACCCGTGACCGCAAGATTTTTGACCCCGGGTACTTCCAGTTGAAAGAAGGTGGCCGCCGATACCGTGACTGGAAACGCTGGGGCCATGGCTGGGTGAATCTGAAGGACGCCATTACCCAGTCCTGTGATGTGTATTTCTACGATGTTGCGATCCGTATGGGAGTAGACGTGATGTCGGATTATCTGGGTCGGTTCGGTTTTGGTTCGGATACGTCGCTGGACGTCAGCGGTGCCTTGCCCGGGTTGCTGCCTTCGCGGGAATGGAAGCGGGCGGTGCGGAATGCGCCCTGGTATCCGGGGGATTCGGTCAACATGGGGATCGGTCAGGGCTTCAATCTGGCAACGCCGTTGCAACTGGCTACAGCGACGGCAGTGATCGCCAACCGGGGGCACTGGAAGCAGCCGCGTCTGCTCAAGGATGTGGTGGACGGCGATGGTGTGCCCAGCCCCTTGCCAGAAGAAACCCGCAAGGACATCAAGCTGAAAGACCCCAGTGAATGGGAGTTTGTAATTTCGGGCATGGAAGATGTGATGCAGGGTGCCCACGGTACAGCCCGCAGGGCTGGTAGCAACGCGTCATACACCATGGCAGGAAAAACCGGTACTGCCCAGGTATTCAGCCTTGACAAGGATGAGGAATATGATGCGGATGAAATACGTGAACGACTGCGGGATCATGCGCTGTTCGTCGGTTTTGCCCCGGTCGAGGATCCAAAAATTGCGGTCGCGGTGATTGTTGAGAACGGCGGCAGCGGCAGCGGTACAGCCGCGCCTCTTGCCCGCCAGCTTTTCGATGCCTGGATTCTGGGGTTCCCTGACCAGGACGCCGGCACGCTGGCGAGCGTCGACGGTGAACAGAAATCAGGCGAGGGGACACAGTAATGGCGGCACGGGATTTTTTTCGGCAGACCGCGTCACGACCGCTGATGAATTCGCGGGGATTCTGGGCCGCCATTCATGTAGATCCGATTCTGCTGGTGCTTTTGCTGTCGTTAATATCTCTGGGGCTGTTTGTGCTGTACAGCGGCGCCGATCGCGATATCGGGATGGTCAAGGCACAGGGGGTCCGGATCGGGCTGGCGCTGGTGGTTATGCTGGTGTTTGCCCAGCTGGATCCCGCTGTCTACCGGCGCTGGGCTCCGTGGCTGTACGGTGTGGGTGTGATCGCTTTGATATCGGTTCTGCTGGTGGGGATAGGCGCCAAGGGGGCCCAGCGATGGCTGGCGATTCCCGGCCTGCCCCGTTTCCAGCCCTCGGAATTGATGAAACTGGTGGTGCCAATCACCGCGGCCTGGTATCTGTCGCGACATTTTCTGCCGCCCCGTCTGCGCCATGTGGGCATCGCTCTGCTGATCGTCTTCCTGCCAATGGGCCTGATTGTCAAGCAGCCAGATCTGGGTACGGCCCTGCTGGTGGGCGTTGCCGGCCTGTTTGTGGTGTTTTTTGCCGGCATCAGCTGGCGGATTGTCGGTGCCTTTTTTGCGGCAGTGTCGGTATCGGCGCCGCTGATGTGGTTTTTTGTCATGCACGACTACCAGAAACAGCGTGTACTGACCCTGCTGGACCCGGAGAGTGATCCCCTGGGAGCGGGCTGGAATATCATTCAGTCCAAAACCGCCATTGGCTCGGGCGGCTGGAGTGGTAAGGGCTGGCTGCAGGGAACCCAGTCTCACCTGGCGTTTCTGCCCGAAAGCCACACCGATTTTATCGTCGCCGTGCTCGCGGAAGAGTTTGGTTTCGTGGGAATGATGGTCCTGCTGGGGCTGTACCTGATGATCATCCTGCGCTGTCTGTACATTGCCGTGTATGCGCAGGATTCATTCAGCCGGCTGGTGGCCGGTGCCCTGACCATGACGTTTTTTATCTATGTGTTTGTCAACGTGGGAATGGTCAGCGGGTTGCTGCCGATTGTCGGGGTGCCTTTACCTCTGGTCAGTTACGGGGGCACGTCGATCGTGACACTGATGGCGGCGTTTGGCATTCTGATGTCCATCCACACCCACCGGCGCATGATCACGGCCTGAGGCGTTACCTTTTGGTTAGACAGGCCATCCTGGCATGGCTCGTTCAGGAGCGCGCATGGTAACCTTTCCCGGCCCTGATCCACCGGGAGGGCGATCCCGGGCGTCACCTGCCGTCCCCACCGGACCACGAAATACGGGTATGAACAATGATGAACATGGGGTTGAAATGAGCGTATGGATGGCCGGCAGGCCGATCAATAACCTCAGCCTGCAATGCGGCGTGGACGTGCATCCGCTGGCCCGGGCCTTGCGACCTGCTCATGGGTAGGGTCAGGGTCCTCAATATCACGTCAGACCTGCGATGTGTGGTCTGCCTGATTCTACTCGGCATGCTGGCCGGGTGCGCTTCATCGCCGTCCGGCGGCAGTGGGTCGTCGCGCTACGCCATCAGCCAGGATCGGGCGCCGTCCGGGGATTTTGACGCGGAGCAACTGGGTGATGCCGAACCCCGCTACATTGAGCCGGGCGGCCCCGGTAACAAATCCCCCTATACGGTTTGGGGAAAGCAATACCGGGTAATGCCGTCTGCCAGTGGGTACGTCGAGCGAGGTATTGCGAGCTGGTATGGCCAGAAATTCCACGGCCACAAGACGTCCAACGGTGAAACCTTCGACATGTATGCAATGTCAGCGGCTCACAAGACTCTGCCAATTCCAAGCTATGCCCGGGTGACCAATCTCGACAACGGCCGCTCTGTGGTGGTGCGGGTCAATGACCGGGGGCCTTTCCACGGTGACCGGCTGATTGATCTCTCATACGCAGCGGCCAAGAAACTTGGTTACCAGTCCCACGGTACCGCCCGGGTTGAGGTGGCGGCCATTACGGTGCGAAAGGATGGCACTATGTGGCTGGCAGGCAAACCCTATGGCGGGGCTCCGGATCCGGAGCCTGTATCGACACCACAGAACTCTGATAAAGCGTTGTTTGTTCAGTTGGGTTCGTTCAGTCAGCCGGGGAGTGCGGATGGACTGTCGAGGGAGGTGCGACAGAGCACGGAGCGCAACGTCAGAGTCCGGCGTGTAGTGACCGCCTCAGGCGCGTATCATCGGGTGCAGGTAGGACCGTTTTCCAGCCCGGAAGAGGCCCGGCGCGAGCAGGAAGCACTGGAAAGGCGAGGCTTCGATCAGGCCATTGTACTCACGGATGTGCTCTGATCAGAACACCATAAGCAACGATGGCTGGCTGGTAGCCAGGCCGAATGATGAAACCTTGAAACTGACTTGACCCATGGCAACTAATCCTATGCTCAGACTATTTTTCTCCGCACTGCTTCTTGTCGTTACCACCGCCGTCGCGAACGCCCAATCCATCCTGATTCCCGCACCCCCCGCTGTCAACGCCAGTTCCTATGTGTTGATGGACCCCTACAGTGGCGATGTCATCATGGATGAAAACAGCCACGAGCGGCTGGCGCCGGCCAGTCTGACCAAAATGATGACCGCCTATATTGTCGAGCGGGAACTGGCCGAGGGGCGGATCAGTATGACTGACAAAGTACCCGTCAGTGTCAACGCCTGGCAGACCGGAGGCTCACGGACCTTTATCAAGGAGGGGACCGAAGTCACGGTCAGTGATCTGTTGCACGGGATGATTGTCCAGTCCGGCAACGACGCCACGGTTGCCCTGGCGGAGTATATCGCCGGCAGTGAAGGCGCTTTTGCCGACATTATGAACCAGCAGGCACGGATTCTGGGCATGAAAGATACCCACTTCGTGAATCCCACGGGGCTGCCATCGCCGGATCATTATTCATCCGCATACGACCTGGCTCTTCTTGCCCGTGCCATCATTGTCAATTATCCCAAGAACTATGATATCTACTCGCTCAAGTATTTTACCTACAACAATATCCGTCAGCCGAATCGCAATACCCTGCTGTGGCGTGATCCGTCAGTTGATGGGCTGAAAACCGGTCATACCGAGGAAGCCGGGTATTGCCTGGTCGCCTCTGCAAAGCGTGACAATACCCGTTATATTGCCGTGGTTATGGGGACAAAAAGCACCGCTGCCCGGGCCCAGGAAGCCCAGAA
Organism: Marinobacter sp.; assembly: GCA_030149475.1. Classification (GTDB taxonomy): domain Bacteria; phylum Pseudomonadota; class Gammaproteobacteria; order Pseudomonadales; family Oleiphilaceae; genus Marinobacter. Next base: position 4,521 of record JASBRL010000163.1, on the reverse strand, counting down.
AATGCTGAACTACGGCTTCCGTTACTACACCAGCGAGCGTCTGTTTGCTGCCGGTCAGAAGCTGCTCGACAGCAAGGTGTGGGGGGGAGCTGCCGACCAGCTGCAACTGGGGGTAAAAAACGACGTGTTCGTCACGATTCCACGCGGGTCCAAAGGTTCTCTGGACTCCACCGTCGATGTGGATAATGTGATCAGGGCGCCGGTAAAAATTGGTCAGGAACTTGGGCGGGTGCGAGTAAAGCTCAACGACAAGATGATTGTTGACCAGCCAGTCCTGGCACTGGAGGATGTGGACCAGGGTAGTCTGTTCAAGCGTATCTGGGATGCGATCAAGCTGTTTTTTGTACAGCTGTTTTCCTGAGCGGAGAGGGAAAGGCAATGAGTGAACTAACGCCACCCAGAATCGAGTTTCCCTGCCGGTATGTGATCAAGGTCATCGGCAATGCCGCGCCGGATTTCACTGATTTCGTGGTCACCGTTGTGGAGCGGTACGCGCCCGGAATCACCGATGACGACGTGTCCGTGATGGACAGCAGCAAAGGTCGGTTCTGCTCCGTGCGGTTGACGATCATGGCCACCGGGGAAGATCAGCTCAAGGCGTTATTTGAGGAACTTAAAGCCAGTGGCCGTGTTCACATGGTGCTCTGAGTGATACCGATAAAGGTCGCGTCATGCCATCGCTTATAATCCGTGCGCTGGGCGAACAGCCCTACCTCGCCACCTGGCAGGCAATGCAGGCATTTACCGAGGAGCGGCATGAATCCACGCCGGACGAACTCTGGTGCCTGGAGCATCCTCCGGTGTATACCCAGGGTCAGGCCGGCAAGGCCGAACATATTCTTGCGCCCGGTGACATACCCGTGGTTCAGGTGGATCGTGGCGGTCAGGTTACCTATCACGGGCCTGGCCAGTTGGTGGTCTATCTGCTGATCGATCTGCGCCGGGCCAGGCTGGGCGTACGTGAGTTGGTGGACATCATTGAACAGGCCATCGTCAGTGTGCTGGCGCGGTCGGGGATAACCGCGACACCGCGTCCGGATGCGCCGGGTGTCTACGTTGGTGACGCCAAGATTGCCTCACTCGGTCTGAGAGTTCGTCGTGGCTGTTCCTTTCATGGCCTGGCGCTGAACGTTGATATGGACCTGGAGCCGTTCGGCCGTATCAACCCGTGCGGTTATCAGGGGCTTGCCATGACCCGGATGGTGGATACGGTGAGCGGTGTAACGGTCGCGGAAGTCGCCGGAAACCTGGCATCCGGTTTGGCTGTCCGGCTGGGTTACGATGAAGATCGGGTTCGTACCGTTCACGGCTGGGAAGACGAGCCTGGGGCTGTCTGAATCTGGCCGGATTGCCGGGCCAGCCACCGGATTGCCGGCAGCATCGTATAACGGACTGCACACTCATTCGAACACTCGAACGAACCGGATGGATATCGATGGCTTCCAAACGTCCGAAAAACCCCGTCGCCCGGATCAAGACTGGCAGCTTTGAGCGCCGGCTGACCCTGACCCGGGCGGGACTGTTCGCCGGTACGCGCATGGCTTCTCATATGGCGACCAACTGGTTGAGTCGCAAGGAAACGCGCGAGGCGCGGCATCGGGCGATGCTGTCAAGCCAGGCGGAGTTCCTGGTGGACGAACTGGGCAAGCTCAAGGGCAGTGTGGTCAAGATTGGCCAGGTCATGGCGCTCTACGGCGAGCATTTTCTGCCGGAGGAAGTGACCGAGGCATTGCACACCCTGGAGGATCAGACCACGTCGCTGGAGTGGTCTGCCATTGAACGGGTGCTGAAAGATGAACTGGGCCCGTCACGCTACCAAGAACTGGCGGTAGATCCTGAACCCATTGCGGCCGCATCCCTGGGGCAGGTTCATCGGGCGAGCCGGCGCAGCGACGGCCTTGAACTGGTTCTTAAAGTTCAGTACCCCGGCGTGGCCGATGCCGTCGACAGCGACCTGAATGCGGTGGCACAACTGCTGCGCGTGGCTCGACTGGTGTCGTTCGGGCCTGAATTCAGCGACTGGCTGGAAGAAGTCCGGGTGATGATGCACCGGGAAGTTGATTACCGCCTCGAAGCGCGCACCACCGAAAAATTCCGCCAGATGCTGGCCTCCGATCGCCGTTTTGTCGTGCCGAGGGTGCTGGCCGAATATTCCACCGAGCATGTTATCGCCTCTACCTTTGAGTCGGGCCATTCGGTCAGTTCGGTGGCGGTACGGGAACTGTCCCTGGATCGTCGCAGTGATCTGGGCCGGGCGGCGCTGGAGCTGTTCTTTCGGGAGTTGTTTGAATGGGGTGAGATCCAGACCGATCCGAATTTTGGCAACTACCGCATCCGGATTGCGGGCGAAGCGGGTGGCGACGCCGATCATGATCAGATTGTGCTGCTGGATTTCGGTGCCGTACAAAGTTACTCGGATGTCTTCCTCAATCCGGTTATCGGGATGATAAAGGCGTCTTATGAGCAGGATCTGGAGTCGGTGATTGAAGGGGGCATGACGCTTAATTTTATGAGCCGGGAGTGGCCCGACGACATTTTGTGCCGCTTCGGTGAAGTCTGCATGTCGGTACTGGAGCCACTGGCCCGGGCGGATCACGAGTGGCCCGCGTACGCGGTCAATGATCAGGGACAGTATCGCTGGAAACAGAGCGATCTGCCCTCCAGAGTGGCGCGCCAGGCTGCCCGTTCCGCCATCAGTCGCTATTTCCGGATACCGCCGAAGGAGTTCGTCTTCCTCAATCGTAAATTGATTGGCGTTTATACCTTCATTGCCGTACTGAATGCCGAGTTCAATGGGGAAGATCTGTTGGTGAAGTATCTCTACGGTGATGGTGATACGACTCCGGGAGCCACACCCCCGTCCCCGGACTGACTACCGGGTCGCTGCCAGTACCAGCCAGAGCACAACCGCGTAACGCAGTCCCTTGCCGATCGCCACCAGCACAATGAAGTTCAGCCAGGGTACCCGCATGATGCCGGCAATCAGCGTCAGCGCATCGCCACCGATCGGGAGCCAGGCCATCAGCAGCGACCATTGGCCGTAACGGTTGAACCGATGCTGGGCTTTTTCCAGTTGCTCGTCCGATACCGGAAACCAGCGTTTGTGTCTGAGTCGGGTCACCTGGCGCCCGATGATGCCGTTAACCACCGAGCCGAGCGTGTTGCCCAGCGTTGCCCAGAACCACAACCATCCCAGTGACAGACCCTGTGTGACCAGGCCACCGAGCAACACCTCAGAGTACGCCGGTAGCAGGGTTGCCGCGGCGAATGCCGTTAAAAACAGGCTCATATAGGCCAAAAGAAACTCCCACTGGTTGGGTGTGCGGGTATCAATCGCGGCATGCCCGCAACAGTCCCCCACAGACTATGGAGGCGATAGGTGACGTTGCAAGCACTGGAGCGGCAACGGTGCAATGGCCCGGTTGCACACGGTGAGCCCGCGGCCACCCTGAATAATTGTGTCAGGCTATCGATCGTATTCAATTCATTGCATTTGATTTGGTCAGAGGGTCTGTCAGACTGCGGTCACAGGTGGTTTGCTGGCGGGTTGAGGAGCCGTGTCAGCATAAGAATTATCATGATCTGGAGGTAGGGTATGGATCGGGTCACAATTTATGGTCGCCCCGGTTGCGGGTTCTGCGTGCTTGCCAAAAATCTGTGCGAGATGAAGGGCATGGACTTTGACTTCGTGAACATCATCGAACAGGGGATCAGCAAAGCAGATCTCGCAGAAACCATTGGCAAACCGGTTCTGACCGTCCCCCAGATTCTGGTGGGCAAGGACTACATCGGTGGCTTCCGGGAGTTTTCCCACTACGTTCAGCAGCGGGAAAATACGGTCTCGAATTAGTCAGCGAGGCCCGGCCGGCTCACTTGTCAAGCTCCAACCCTCAGTAAAAAAACGCGCTCCGGGCTGTCAGAGCGCCGTTGTTATGCGCCGGTTCAGATCACACGTCAAAGGGCGTGTTCAGCTTTCGCTCGGTCAGTTCGGCCTTAAGGTGAGCTACCCGGGGAAGACCATTGTCAAACGGCGGGAAGCTCTCGCCAGCAATCAAGGGCTCCAGGTAATCGCGACAATCCTGAGTAATGCCGAATCCGTTGTCCGTAATAAAGTGGATCGGCATTTTCTTTTCCTGATTGGCCACCTCGCTCAGCGGTGCCTCGCCAATGTGCCAGCGGTAGGGACGAGATTGCTCACGCACGATCACTGGCATCACTGCCTGCTTGCCGGCCAAAGCCATTTCCACCGCGGCCTGACCGACTGCATAGGCCTGCTCGACATCAGTGGCGGAGGCAATATGGCGAGCGGCGCGCTGCAGGTAGTCTGCCACCGCCCAGTGATACTTGTAGCCCAGCGCCTGGCGAACCATGTTGGCCAGCGCCGGGGCCACACCGCCCAACTGGGTATGCCCGAAGGCGTCTTTACTACCGGTTTCGGCGAGGAACCGGCCATCTTCATACTGGGCACCTTCCGAGGCCACAATCACGCAGTAGCCGTGCTCCTTGACGCAGTGCTCAACC
>JASBRL010000156.1 GCA_030149475.1 Marinobacter sp. | reverse complement strand
TCCCGAACGACCGCAAAGCCGCAACGGGCTCCGTGAATCCGGAGGCAGTATATCCCAGCCCCTCCCAGCCCGAAACCCTCCCCCGATCAGGATGTCTTCCGGTTGAGCGACTGTCGACAGATTTAACGCACCTTATCCCGACACCCGTTTGTGAAACGACACGTTTCCACGCGACTGTCTCAAATTCATGCCCGATTCAGTGCAGTAAGACAGCACCCGTGCACCTGTCTATAAACCAGACCCGTCGAACAATTTAACTCATTAAAATTCATCAACTTGGATCGCCCCGTCAAAAGCGCGCTGGCAAGGCGTGGCATGGTAGTTGCGCTTATTCCATCGTCGCCCCGGAAGCTTCGGGGGAAGGCCTGTCCGGCGCCAATCTTGTCGTGGCGTTTGAGAACCAGCAGGTCGGCGACCGGGATTACAATGACATGGTTGTCGGCCTGACTGATGTGGTCGCCGACGTTCCGGAACCGGGTCAGATAATCCTGTAAACCGTTGGCTGGCCGGGGCTCTCTTGCCGCAAAGATAATTTTTCTCATTTGGTGCTATGGTAAATAACTAAGCCCTTGTTCCAGAAGCTGTCGCACCCGGCGTCTGGCAACCAGGGCCACTTTTTAGACAGGGAAACTTCCGGTGACTACTGAACACAAAGAAACTGAACTGGACCCCGTGGCGATTGAGGGTAGCGAGCAGCGTATTGCTGCCTCGCTGGCTCCCCTTCCCAGTATCGACGGCAGGATTGAAGACCTGATGATCGATGCCGTCGGCGTGCAGCCCCCTGGTACAACCGTCGCAAAAGCGCTGGATTATCTGGTAAAAATCAAACCCGACACGTCAATAACCTACCTCTATGTGACCGATTCAACCGGCATGCTGCTGGGGGTTGTGGGCATGCGCGACCTGCTCATGGCGCGCCCGGGGCAGACCCTGGTGGAAATCATGACCGGCGAGCCTTTCGTTTTCACGCCGGACGTCAAAATGCCGGAAGCGATCAGTGCGGCGCTGTCGAAACGGCATCGGCTGTATCCGGTTGTGGATGACACCGGCGTTCTGGTGGGCCTGGTGTACGGCTGGAAGCTGTTTGAGCATGTCGCCACCAGCATCAGTGGGCAAGCCGGGTCCATGGTGGGCGTGAGCAGAGAAGAGCGGGTGTCGACCCCCATCATGCAGGCGTTTCGAATGCGCCATCCCTGGTTACAGGTCAATCTGTTGACGGCGTTTGCCGCCGCGTTTGTGGTGGGGATGTTTGAGGACACCATCGCACGCATCGTTGCACTGGCCGTGTTTCTGCCGGTTCTGGCCGGACAGAGTGGCAACACCGGCTGCCAGGCGCTCGCGATCACATTGCGGAGCCTGACGCTTGGCGAACTGGCGAATGTCTCGCTGTCGAAGCTGTTGAGAAAAGAAATCGTGCTGGGGGCACTCAACGGTTTCTTCGTCGGGCTGATTGCAGCGGCCGCAATGTTCGCCTATGCCATGATCAGCGACACTCCCGACCCTCTGATACTGAGCGCCGTGATACTGACGGCCATGGTGGGTGCCTGTATCGGAAGCGGCATTTTCGGGGTTCTGGTGCCGCTCACGTTGCGCCGTTTTGGCGCTGACCCTGCCATGGCAAGCAGTATTTTTCTGACAACCTTTACCGACGTCCTCGGCATGGGCCTGATGCTGGCGCTGGCTACCAGTCTGCTGATGTGACGTCCGGCTTCGGCCCTGTGTGCACCGGTTGGTCTTCAGGCAAATTCTGTCACCTGTCTGAACCACTGTCAGTGAGTCCACGTAATTAACCATGGTCGCTCGCAGACCGCAAACCCACTTCTCCGCTAAAAGTGAACAGCCCCCATGGCCAGCCTGATTCTGATTCTCGGCGACCAGTTAACCACGGATCTCAGTGCGCTGGAAAACGCCAACCCGGACACAGATCACATTGTGATGGCGGAAGTTCACGACGAAGCCAGCTACACCAACCACCATAAGAAGAAACTGGTGCTGTTGTTCAGCGCCATGCGGCACTTTGCACAGCAACTGGAACACGACGGGTGGACGGTTCATTACCAGCGCTATCACCCCGATAACCCGGCGCAGTCTCTGGAAGCCGTAGTTGCACACCATGTGCAGGATCTGGGCGCGGAACGGGTGATCACGACCGAATGCGGGGAGTGGCGTTTGCACGAACAGATCAGCCAGTGGCACCAATCCCTTGGCGTGCCGGTCGAGATACGGTCGGACACCCGCTTTATCGCCAGCAAACAGGAATTCATGGACTGGGCCGAAGGCCGCAAACAGCTTCGTATGGAGTTCTTCTACCGGGAAATGCGACGGAAAACCGGCCTGCTGGTGACCCCGGAGGGCGAACCCGAGGGCGGCGAGTGGAATTTCGATGCCGACAATCGGCGCAAATGGAGCGGCAACCCCGCCGCGCCTTCGCCCTTCCGGGTAGAGCCGGATGACGTCACCCGGGAGGTGATCGAACTGGTCGAGACACACTTCAAAGACCACTTCGGCACCACCGAAGACTTCCATTTCGCGGTCACCGCCGAAGACGCCGAGCAGGCCCTTGCTCACTTTATGGACTTCGCCCTGCCCTGCTTTGGCGATTTCCAGGACGCCATGTCCGACGACGAGGACTGGCTGTTTCATTCCATTCTGTCGCCCTACATCAACTGTGGCCTGCTGGACCCACTGTCGGTGTGTGAGGCCGCCGCGCAGGCCTGGTACTCCGGCCAGGCGCCGATCAACGCGGTGGAGGGATTCGTGCGACAGATCCTGGGCTGGCGGGAGTTTGTGCGCGGCATCTACTGGATGACCATGCCCGAGTACGCCCAGGAAAACCGGCTGGGCAACACCCGCAAACTGCCCTGGTTCTACTGGACCGGCGATACCAAAATGCGCTGCATGCACCGGGCCATCGACGCCACCCGGCGCAACGGCTATGCCCACCACATACAGCGGCTGATGGTCACCGGTAATTTTGCGCTGCTGGCGGGGGTCAAACCCGAGGAGATCTGCGACTGGTATCTGGCGGTCTACGCCGATGCCTATGACTGGGTGGAGCTGCCCAACACCCTGGGCATGGTGATGCACGCAGACGGCGGCTACCTGGGTTCCAAACCCTACGCCGCCAGCGGCAAGTACATCCAGCGCATGTCCGACCACTGCAGGAACTGCCATTACAAGGTGAACAAGGCCACAGAAGACGACGCCTGCCCGTTCAACTCTCTTTACTGGCACTTCATCAACCGCCACCAGGCGGATTTTGCCAACAATCCCCGCATGGGGATGATGTACAGAAATTGGGAAAAACAGAAACCGGAAAGACGGAAAGCACTGCTCAAACGGGCAGAGTTTCTGCTGGCCAACCTGGACACCATTTAGCTCGATAAGGAGGGTAACAGACGCTGACTGTCAGGGCGGACCGACTTCACAGGCCAGCACCAGCGCCCAGAATTCCGAAAAATCATTGACCACCACGTCCGGTTTGTCCGGGTGCTTGTGGGTACCGGGGAAAATCCGGTTCAGCCAGGGCTGATCCCACTGGGCACCGTTAAAAAACACGGCGGTCATGCCCGCCCGCTTGACCACGGCGGGATGCCAGTCGGGCTCCTGGCGGGGCGCGGGACGCTGAGGCTTCGGGTAGGGCCGCGGGCGGACCTCGGCCGGCACGGCGCTGAACGCGTCGGGCTGATTGCGCTCCAGCAGGTCCAGCTTGTCCAGCACATCGGGCCGGTTGGTGGCGGCAATCACCACCACGGTTTCATGGGGCGAGAAGCCGTCCATCTCGGACAGTATCTGGTTCAGTGTCTGCTCGAGCTCGTCATGACCGCCGCCAACACCCGCGCCCCGGGACCGGCCGATGGCATCCAGTTCGTCGATGAAATAATGGCGGGCGACGCCTTACGGGCCTCCGCAAACGTGTCCCGCGCCCGGGACGCACCCACGCCCACAAACATCTCGATAAACTCGGAACCGGAAATTGAGTAAAAGGGAACGCCGGCTTCACCGGCCACCGCTCTTGCCATCAGGATTTTGCCGGTATCCGGCGACCCCACCATCAGCAGGCCCCGGGGCGGCCTGGCACCCAGGCGCTGGTAGTAATCCGGATGTTTCAGATAGTTGCCTGCCAGTGCCATTTAACGCACCTTATCCCGAAACCCGTTTGTGAAACGACACGTTTCCAAGCGACTGTCTCAAATTCATGCCCGATTCAGTGCAGTAAGACAGCACTCGTGCACCTGTCTATAAACCAGACCCGTCGAACAATTTAACTCATTAAAATTCATCAACTTGGATCACCCCGTCAAAAGCGCGCTGGCAAGGCGTGGCATGGTAGTTGCGCGTATTCCATCGTCGCCCCGGAAGCTCCGGGGAAGGCCTGTCCGGCGCCAATCTTGTCGTGGCGTTTGAGGACCAGCAGGTCGGCGACCGGGATTACAATGACATGGTTGTCGGCCTGACTGATGTGGTCGCCGACGTTCCGGAACCGGGCAGTCTGGCACTCTTTGGCATCGGGCTTCTCGGCCTGGGTGTCTCACGCTTGCGCCGGTCATTCTGATGGCAGCGACCTGCCCACGGGGTTCTTGCCTGTGGGCAGGTCCGCTATCAGCTGTGTCAGTTGGAAAGCCAGACGCTCTGGTAAGGCTTGAGCGTCAGCGTACCGGAGAAGTCATCGATACTCTCCCCCGAAATGAGGTCCCGCCAGTCATCGGTGCTAATCAGATTGATATCCGTCAGTGCAACCTGCTGCACCTCCGCACTGATGTTATGTATACAAAAGATCGACTGATCACGGCGCACGCTCTGCCGCCAGAAACCAAAAATCTGCAAGCCCAGATGCAAAGTGAACTGGGTGGCATTGGGATGAAACGCGCGCTGCCGGCGCCGGATATCAATAAGACGTGTCAGTTGCTGAAACACCTGGCTGTGGTGGCTGAGATGGTTGCCCAACTCTGACGCCAGCTGACCAATCTCCCACTGACTGCGGTTGATCGATCGCAGGCGCCCGGTATGTTCAACTCGTGCATGGTCATTTTCGGTACCAAACAGGCTGTGGATGTAAACCGCCGGAATACCTTCCAGCGCCAGCATGATTGCATGGGCGCAGATGAAGCGCTGTAGCTGCCAGTGATCAGGCCCCGCATCGGCGGTTCCTTTCAAGGCATCATAAAGAGCTATGTTTATCTCGTAGGGCTGGTCGCCACCGTCGGCCGTCCGGCGATAGGATACCTTGCCGCCGAAACGCTCCATGGTCGCAACCAGAGCCTGTTTTTCCCCGTCGGTGAGCAGCCCGTCGGTGGGGCGCAGGCCGATGCCGTCGTGGGAAGCAATGAAGTTCAGATAGGTGGTGCCCATCTGGGCAGGCGGCATACTCATCAACCAGGTCTTGAGGTGGCGGCAGTTCCCGGTAACCAGCGTATTGATCAGCAACGGCGGCAATGAAAAATTGTAGATTACGTGGGCCTCGTTGGCGTTACCGAAGTACGTCAGGTTCTCCCGGTTGGGCACGTTGGTCTCGGTGATGATGACCGCGTCAGGACTGTGATATTCAATCAACACGCGCAAAATCTTGATCAGCTCATGGGTCTGCTGAAGGTGAATGCAGGACGTACCGGGCTCCTTCCACAGAAACGCCACGGCATCCAGCCTGAATATAATCACGCCATGTTCAAGATAACGGCGGATAATCCCCAAGAATTCCTTCAGCACCCGGGGATTGGCGAAATTCAGATCGACCTGATCCTCGCTGAAGGTGCACCAGACGTGGCGCTCACCGTCTTCTGTCTGAACCGGCACCAACAGCGGTGATGTGCGGGGACGGACTACGGCACTCAGATCATCCGCGGGACTGGCTTCGAAGAAATAATCCTGCCCCGGGTCAATCCGTTTTTTGAAGTTCTCGAACCATCGGCTGCGGGCGGACATGTGATTGATGACCAGATCCGCCATCAGCTTGAAGTCATTGGCAATTCGCTCAACATCATCCCAGTTGCCGTGGGACTCGTTAACCGCCAGATAATCCATAACCGAAAAGCCATCATCCGAGCTGAACGGGAAAAACGGCAACAGATGGACCGCTGTGAGCGTGTCTTTCAGGTGTTGCTGCAGAAAACGATGCAGGGTCCGCAACGGCTTTTCCCCGTCCCGACGGATGGAGTCCGCATAGGTGATGAGCAGCACGTCCTGCTCATCCCAGTTGCTGCGATGAGCGGACGGGGCAGACACATCCGCCGTTAAGCCCATCACGGCCATCAGTTCACTGGCCAGAAACGCCGTGTCCACATCCGGATAGACAACCTCCAGCATGCCGGACAATCTGGTCATCAGTTCATTTGTCATTGCATCCCTCCGCATCGCGGCAGCGGTCGGTCCCTGTTACTCACCGAACTCGAGATTGTCCGCGTCCACGGCTTCCTCCAGCATCCCCATAATATCCGGGATCGCACTCACCACCCGGCTCCAGCTCGGGATGAACGGCGTATCCATCGGATTATCCAGGAAATAGGCGCCAGCGTTCATGACGTTCTGGGCAAACAGCTCAACCGCCTTTTCTTCCTTGTGGCGATCAAAATTCAGTCCGTTGATGATCGCGTCGTTCTGGTAGGTCTCAATAAAGTCGAGGGCGATCCGGTAGTAGGTTGCCTTAATCGTTCTGAATTTCTCGTTCGAGAAAATTTCGCCATTCGTAGCCAGCTTACGAAAAATGGCCTTACTGATATCGGTGCTCATTTTCGACAGGCCCTTGCTGGCATCCGCCGCAGACAGATCCTGATGCTTGTGATCGTAGGTGTCCGCAATATCCACCTGGCACAGTCGGTTGGTGGCGTAATTGCGCTTCATCTCTGAAAGCACGCCAACCTCAAGCCCCCAGTCGCTGGGAATACGCAGGTCGTTGATGACATCCGTACGAAAGGAAAACTCGCCGGCCAGCGGATAACGAAAACTGTCCAGATAGTCCAGGAAGTCATTCGGACCACAGACTTTTTTAAGGGCCCGGATAAGCGGTGTCACCAGCAACCGACTGACCCGCCCATTCATTTTCCCTTCCGCCACCCGTGCGTAATACCCTTTACAGAACATATAGTTAAAATTGGGGTTAGCCACCGGGTAGATAAGGCGGGCGACCAGATCCCGGGAATAAGTCAGAATGTCGCAATCATGCAATGCGACGGACTTGCTGCGACCGCCCGCCAGCACATAGCCAAAACAGAACCAGACGTTCCGCCCTTTCCCCATCTCGGTGGGCGCCAGTCCCTGTGCCTTGAGTGTATCGTCTATCGCTCGCATACGCGGACCATCGTTCCACAACACCCGGACATGCTGTGGCAAGCTCGCAAAATAGCGCAGAGCATGGCGATACTGGGACTCATCCGCCCGATCCAGCCCGATCACGATCTGGTCCAGGTAGGGCACCTTTGCCAGCTCGCTGACAATATGCTTGAGCGCGGGCCCCTCCAGCTCCGAGTAGAGCGACGGCAACACCAGTGACATCGGACGAGTTTTGCGAAACCCCATCAGCTCTCGTTCGAGTTCCTCGACCGGTCGCCGGCAGAGATTGTGCAAGGTGGTAATAATGCCATTCTGATAAAAGTCACCCATACCTCACCTCGTTGGTCGATACGCATAGCCGTGCTGATTCAGAATGCTCAGTACACACTCGTTCCAGCCGGTTGGCCCGCGATGGTTTGAATAGATCATGAACTGACCACCGGACGGAAGTTCATTGGCAGGACAGTCAGAGCGAATAACCACCGCAATATCGGCGGCCGCCAACATCTGCCAGTCATTCGGACTGTCGCCCAGCGCCACGGACTTCAGTTCAGAGGTCGCGTGCTGACGATAGCGCTGCATCAACCAGCGCAACCCATCGGCCTTGTCGAAACGCCCCATAACATGCAAAAAGCGACCGCCCCGTAGCATGTTCAGATCATGCTGCGCCAATACTGCCTGAAAAGCCCTGAGCGCATCGTCAGTGTCCTCCCACACCAACGGCTCCGTCGCGATCCGGTCCATAGCGCGTTCCGCGGCCTCAAAGGCCAGACCGGTGCGCTCCGCCAGCTCATCGACCGTCATATCGGCAAAACCCTGAAAGCGGAATCCCTGTGAGCGACAGTCACTCAATACCGCAAGTACCTGATCCCGGGAGGTACCAAAGGTTTTCACCTCTCGCTCGGCCGACTCAAAATAATGCGCCGGGACAATGACCGCCGCACCATTTTCGACGATGTACGGGTCAACATTGCTCAGTTGGGCACGCAAATGCGCAATTTCGGGAGCCGTTTTGCTGGAATTCAGGATCAATGGAATCCGGTGTTCACGAACCTGTGACAATGCGGGCATTGCCGGCGACCAGTCGTAGCTGTGGTGATCCAGCAATGTGCCGTCAAGATCCGTGAAAATGACCAGCCCGGCTGATGTCGTCACAAGCGTGTCCCGATCCGGCGCCAGTCACCGGCCGCCTGTTCATTGACCCGCATTGAGTCAATCCGGTGCTGGTCGTCCATGAAGAACACGGCATCGGCACGCTCTGGCAACTCAACCAGCATCCGGCGGGTGAGCCGCTCGTAGTGCATGATGAAGCGATGCACGTCGGCATCCGTCATGATCCCCGGAGGCGTTTTGCCCTGTTCCGGGGCGACCCCCGAACGCTGCGCAAGCTTGTGCTCCTGAAGAATGCGCCATTCGGTCACGCAGGCCATCGACGGCGCCTTCAGCATCACCAGCCGGTCAATCTGGTCAAAAAACCAGCCGTAGGCGTCCCGCAACTGATCATTCACGTAACCGCGCCAGAAACCATCGTCGTCTTCATAGCGTT
>JASBRL010000146.1 GCA_030149475.1 Marinobacter sp. | reverse complement strand
GTACGCGAGCAGTTCGGCCGCTCCATCAGCCAGTTCGAAGGGGTTCAGGAAGCCCTTGAGCCCATCGCCGGTTACACCTACATGATGGATGCCGCCCGCAAACTGACCTCCGGAATGCTGGATCGGGGTATCCGGCCCTCGGTGCCGTCGGCGGTACTCAAGTACCGCAACACCGATCTGATGCGCATTGTCATCAACCATGCCATGGACGTGGTGGCCGGCCGCGGGGTGATCACCGGGCCCCGCAACTTCATGGCCCGCGCTTACCAGGCCATTCCCATCGGCATTACTGTGGAGGGGGCCAACATACTGACCCGCAGCCTGATGATCTTTGGCCAGGGCGCAATACGCTGCCACCCCTTTATCGTGGATGAAATTGACGCGGCGGGGCTGGAGAATCAGGCCGAAGCGGTCGACAAATTCGACGGGGTGTTTTATCGACACATTGCCCACACCAGTCGCAACGCCCTCAAAGCACTGGTGTTGGGCCTCAGTCATGGCAGTCTGGAGGCGGCTCCGGAACGCGGCGGGCTCAGACGCTACTACCAGCATCTGGCCCGCTTCTCCGCGGCGTTTGCGCTGATGACGGACGTCACCCTGCTGACCATCGGCGGTGGCCTCAAGGCCCGTCAACGACTGTCCGGCCGGATGGCGGATTGCCTGGTCCATCTCTACTACGCCTCAGCGGTGATCAAGCAGTGGCACGAGGACGGATATCCCGAGGCCCAGCGGGCACTGGTGGAGTGGAGCCTGCAGAAGTCACTGCACGACTTCCAGAAACAGATGCGGGCGTTGATTGCCAACTTCCCGGTCAAGACGCTGCGCTGGCCATTGCGTCTGCTGGTTTTCCCGCTGGGTGCCATCGGCCACGGCAAGCCGGATGACCGGTTGGGCGCGGACGTCGCCCGGACCATTGTTGAAGACGGTCCGGTCAGGGATCGCATAACCGCCGGGGTTTACCGCACCGAGGACCCGCAGGATTCCCTGGGGCGAGTGCTCAACGCCTACCGACTGGCCAACCAGACCCGGCCGGTGCGCGAGCGTTTGCACGAAGCGATTCGCAACCGGGACCCGGACGATCTGGATCGCATTGCCCTGCTCATGGGCCATCAGCGCAAGGAACTGGTGGACTGGGCCTGCAGGGAAGGCATCGTGAAAGAGGACGAATGCGAAGGACTGCTGGAGGCTCTGACCGCGTTGTACGACGTGATTCGCGTGGATGCCTTCGATGCGGACGACATCAGGGCCATGGCGGACTGCGCCACCGGGCGCCGGAAGCCCGTTGAGCGCCCCTGATCACCGGTCGGGTCAGTAGACCGAAACATGAATGATCTGGCGGTTCTGATCGTCGATGATGAACTCATGGTTACCGATCCGGACGATTTCCCGACGAATACCAAACCGGCTGACCTCGCCCTGTTCGTACAGTGCCTGGTCAAGCCGGTCACCGGGTTTCAGTCTGGCCAGCCGCTGCTCCCGGGTGTCGTCAAACGCTTGTGGGCCCCGCTCAGCGAGAACTTCCGGTGGCCGAATGCCTTGCGCCTGACTGGCCAGCCCGGCGAAGCTGACCAGAATCAGCCCCAGTGCTGTCAACAGACCTTTCGTTGTTCGCGTCATGCCATCGCCATCGGGTTCTCATGGATGCAGGGTGGCCCGTGCCACTTCACCAAAGCTCACCGGTGCCCGGTCACAGGGAAACTCTAAACGGTTCGTAAACCGCCTTCAATCGCCTGTTCCAGTAACCAACGGCGCAGGATCTGCAGGCTGCGTTCGTGGCGACGACTGGTTTTCCAGGCGAAATAGAACTGGTCGCCCGTGACCACATAGTGACTGGGCAGACGGACAAAATCATCCGCGTCCCCGGGGCCACTGAGCATATAGTCGTTGGTCAGGGCAACGCCCTGGCCAAAGCGCGCAGCCTCAAGCGCCAGCAGCATGTGACTGAAATGCTGGACCCGCGCAGTGGCCGGCAGCGGCTCACCCACGGTTTCGAACCAGGCCTGCCAGTCGCCACCGGCTCGCTCATAAATGCTGTGGGTCGACAGCAGCGGGTAGGCGGCAATCTGCGAGGGCATCAGCACCGTATCCGGGGCGCCGGACATGAGGTCATCCAACCCTGATCCGCGGCTCATTTTCTGCCAGTACGCGCGGCTGCAGACCGGAAACAGCCGCTCCCGATAGAGCAGCTCATAGCTGAAGGCAGGTGAATCCGGCCGGATGGTGATAAAACAGTCCGCCACCCGGTCCGACAGGGTGGGGTTCTCACTGCTCATTTCCAGCGCCAGCTCCAGGTTGGGGTGGGCCTGTTGCAATGACGGCAGCCGGGGTACCAGCCAGCGCACCGCAAACGAGCTGAACACCGACAACCGTAGCTGCGATTCCGGCTGCCCCAGCACCTGGCCGCTGGCCCGTTCGATCTGCAGCAGCGCGGCACTGACCGCCTCGCGGTAGTGTCGGCCTTCCTCGGTCAGGCTGAGGTAGCGGCCGGTGCGCGTGAACAACGCTTCCCCCAGATAGGTTTCGAGCTGCTTGATCTGATGACTGACCGCGCTCTGGCTAACCGCCAGCTCCTCGGCAGCACGGGAAAAACTGTTCAGGCGGGCGACCGCCTCGAACACGGGCAGGGCTTTTAGCGGGGGCAGCTTCATTATCTATAAAACTAATAGTTAGTGAGT
>JASBRL010000060.1 GCA_030149475.1 Marinobacter sp. | reverse complement strand
GATACGGTCGATCCGGCCGAAGCGCTGGATAATGCGCACGGGGTTCCAGTGAATGTCGTAGTTGATCAGGTAATCGCAGTCCTGAAGGTTCTGGCCTTCGGAAATGCAGTCGGTACCAATCAGAATATCCAGTTCAGCCGGCTCGTTCGGGAGTGCGATAGCCTTCTCCTTGGAGCGGGGCGAGAACAGGGTGAGCAGGCTCTGGAAGTCGAAAGCCTTGTGCAGCGTTGACTTGGGCGCGGCCGATCCGGTCACTTTGCCAACGTGAAGCCCCAATTTCCGGGCCATGGGGGCCAGGTTGTCATAGAGGTAGTCGGCGGTGTCGGCAAAAGCGGTAAAGATCAGAACTTTGCGATTGCCGGGGTTGAGTGGATTTTCGAGCTTACCATTGATCAGTTTTAGCAGGTGCTGGAGCTTGGCATCGTCGGCCGGCGTCACTTTACGCATGGCTTCCAGCAGCCCGTCGATCAGGAGTAGGTCGGCATCCAGGTCATGACGCCAGGAAGGCAGATCCATGTCGGCGAGGCTGATCTGTACTTTTTTGCCGACAGTGAATTCGTCCAGCCCGCTCAGATCTTCGTCATCACTATCAAAGCCGCCCGGGTTATCCAGGTAGTCACCAATTTGAATCGCCTGGCCACTGGACTCAAACCCCTCTATAGCATCCAGGGTGCGGGTGATATTGGCTCTGAGGGATGCCAGCGTTAATCGAAAGGCTGCGACAGAGCTTTCCAACCGCTTGAGTAGGTTGGTTGTCATCAATGCCTGCAGGCTGTGTTCGCGATCAGCCTGGCGCAGCTTGCCTTTACCACCCTCGACATGGGTGTCGTACAGTTCTTCGTATTTGCGAATGCGGCTTGGCAGGATGTAGCTAATGGGCGCATACACGGCCAGTTTGAGCAGGGATAGCTCGGTGAAAATATGGTTGAGGTCGGCGACATCCGTGCGCTCAGTAATCGGACAATGGAACGATAATGGCTTGCGCCGTTCTGGAAATGGCCCGATATCCGTGGTGTCGTAGAAGGTCTGGATGTGCTTCCGTGACCTGGCAATGGTTACGCTATCCAACAGCTCGAAAAAGTCGAAATCCAGCCCCCGAAGGATTGAGGCCGCTGTACGCTCTTCTGGTGGCAAGGCCGACCATTCGTTAAAGGCCTTTTGAGCCCGACGAAATATCTCTTCGACGCTGGTTTCGGTTTTCAGGTGTTTGCCAAGTGTTTCTGACTGTCCCTCGTAGGCCAAAGCCAGTTGATTACGCAGATCGTTGAAGCGATTGTTGACCGGAGTAGCTGACAGCATCAGCACTTTGGTTTTTACACCGGCGCGGATGACTTTATTCATCAGCTTCTGGTATCGCGTTTCCCGGTCTTTATAAACGTCGTTATTGCGGAAGTTGTGGGACTCGTCGATGACGACCAGGTCGTAGTTCCCCCAGTTGACTCGGTTCAGGGGAATGCCAAAAGATTCGCCGCCAGTGCGCGACAGGTCGGTGTGGCAAAGCACATCGTAGTTGAAGCGGTCTTTGGCGAAGATGTTCGTTGTGAGATTGCTGTTGAAGTTGCGCCAGTTGTCCGCGAGCTTCTTTGGGCACAGTACCAATACCGATTTGTTGCGCAGCTCGTAGTATTTGACCACTGCCAATGCAGTAAAGGTTTTGCCGAGCCCCACACTGTCAGCAAGGATGCAGCCGCTGTAGGTTTCCAGCTTGTTGATGATCCCGGTTGCGGCATCTTTCTGGTAGTTGAACAGTTTGTTCCAGACCAGGCTCTCCCGGTATCCCGTGAGGTCGTTGGGCAATACGTCTTCATCTACATCTTCCAGGAAGTCATGGAAAATGTTGTAGAGCATTATGAAGTAGATACGCTCGGGGCCGTTTTCCTGGTAGACGGACTCGATGTGGTCGCAAATCGCATTAGTGACGTCTTCAACCTTATCGGGGTCGCTCCAGATTTGGTCGAACAGTTGCAGGTACATTTGCGCGTGGGCCGGCTCGTCCATGCGGGTAACGAAGTTGGATACAGCGTTGCCCTGCTGATATCCCAGATCCACGGCGGTAAAGCCGTTGACCGGCATGTAAGCAACACGGCTATCGCCCCCGGCCACGTGGACAAAGGACTGCATGGGGGCCTTCGTTTTATTGGAGCGAAACCTCGCTTTTTCGCGTATCCATTGAGCGCATTCCCGAGCCACCGCCCGCTGGGTGAGCTTGTTACGCAGCTGGATTTCAAACTCGGTGCCGTAAAGTCCGCTCTCACGCTGGGATTTGGGGATAAAGAACTCCCGGCGCTCTTTTTTAAGGCGGTCGGTCACCTCGGTGGGTACAAACGTGGGCGCGGTGAATACGAACTGCAGGCTTTCCACATCAGCCAGCTCGGCCTTGAGTGCCTCGAAGGCGTAGATAGAGAAGCAAGAAGCCGCGATTTTCAGGCGGGCACCCGGTGTGATCGTTTCTTTCAGATCATCACCCAGCAGGCGGTTGATGTTGTCGATCATTTCCAAAGTCTGCGCTCCTTGGGGACGCTCGCCTGGCTTACTGGCTCTAGCTCGCCAAGCCCTGGGCAGAAGAGCTTGGTGTGATCCTCTGATCGGTTCGCTTCAAAGTACCAATCAGAACCGCCCCTGCATTAGTTTGCTATGCATGCAGTGTGTACAGTCTAGGTTGCTGTTTTGACACGGGCAAGTGAGCTATCCGGGCTGCTTGAAATGGGCTAGAACTATGGGTTGGTATGTCTCCGGGTCATACTCGGTTCCTGTCTCCCCCGCGGCGGCCCAAATGCGGTCTGGATACGTTGTTTCCAGCTGAGTCCGGCGGATGTCAGTTCATTGAGCAATGAGCGCCATTCGTGAAACGTCAGCACCAGCGGGTTGTGACTGTTGATCGGCTTGGGAATGCCGTAATCCGGTGTTGCCCGCTCGGGCACAAAGGTTCCGAAAAGCCGGTCCCAGATAATCAGGATGCCGCCGTAGTTGCGGTCGATGTACTCCGGGTTGCGGCCGTGATGCACGCGGTGATGGGACGGGGTATTGAGAAACCACTCCAGCCAGCCCAGATTGCCCACCAGTTGGGTGTGGATGAAAAACTGGTAGGCCAGGCTGATGGCGACGGCAAAAATCACCGATTCCGGTGGAAACCCGATGAGTACGATCGGCAGCCAGAACAGCCACATACCGGTCAGCGGATAGGTGACGCTCTGCCGGAAGGCAGTGGACAGGTTCAGCTTTTCTGACGAATGATGAACCACGTGGGAGCACCACAGCAGGCGGACGCGATGATGGGCCCGGTGAAACCAGTAATAGCAGAAGTCCTGGATCAGGAAGAGCAGGATCAGGCTGGCGGCGTTGAAGGGAATATCAAACAGCCGGATCTGGAAAAATGCGTTGTAGACCACCAGCGTGAACAGTGCTGAGAGCACATCGCTGGCCTGATAGAGCCCGGCGAGGGTCACGTTGCTCAGGGTGTCGGCCCAGGTATACCGGGCGCTGCCGGGGGCCTGCTGAGGGTGTTGCCGCATCTGCCAGAACTCGGCGGTCATGGCCAGCAGGAACAGCGGTGCCAGCGCCAGGGTGACCAGATGGGGATCAAACCCCAGCAGATCGGTGAGGGGTGTTGGTGAGGGTGACATCGAAACTCCGGTATCCACAGGGCCAGCGAATCAGACCGTCAGTATGTCACGATCGCCGGACCCCGCAGATGGCCATTTGCAACGAAAGCACTGGTCATTTATGTCAGTGCAGTTTCAAGCGCGGATGCATCGCCCGGCTGATACGGTCCATCAGCCAGATCACCCCGGTCCGCAGGAAGCCGTGCAGGGCTACCTGGTGCATCCGGTACAGTGACAGGTAGAACAGGCGTGCGACCCGTCCCTCTATGAACAGGCTGCGACCGGACAGGTTACCCATCAGATTGCCAACGGTGGTGTAACGGCTGAAGTTGATCAGTGACCCATAATCGCGATAAATGAACGGCACGGCGGCTTTGCCGGCTAGCTGGTTGACCAGCGTAGCGGCCAGTGCGTCGGCCTGCTGATGAGCCGCCTGCGCCCGGGGCGGTACTGTCCGGCCGGTTTCCGGTTGTGGGCAGGCGGCGCAGTCGCCAAACGCGTAAATACGGTCATCCTGGCTGGTCTGAAGGGTCTGGTTGACCACCAGCTGGTTGCCGCGGTTGGTCTCCAGACCATCCAGGTCCGCCAGAAAGGCCGGTGCCTTGATGCCGGCGGCCCAGATCGTCATTTCCGATTGGATGGTCTGGTCGTCCCGCAGCACCACCAATTGTTCCCGCACCTCCTTGACCGGCTGCCCGGTCACCACATGGACACCCAGACGCTTGAGCTGGCGGGTCGCGGCTTCGGACAGCCGTTGTGGCAGTGCCGGCAGGATCCGGTCGGCGGCTTCAATCACCGAAATGCGGATGTCGTCCGGTTTCAGGTTGTTCATGCCGTAGACCGGCAACTCCCGTGACGCCAGGCGCAGCTCGGCTGCCAGTTCAACGCCGGTGGCGCCGGCGCCGATGATGCTGATGTCCAGGGTCTGGGCGGTGCCGGCCTGAGCCAGGTAGTTCTTGCGCAGGAAGGCGTTGAGTAGCAGGCCGTGGAAACGCCGGGCCTCGGTCAGACTGTCCAGAAACAGGCAGTGTTCGCGAGCGCCCGGTGTGCCGAAGTCGTTCGCCGTGCTGCCGACGGCGAGGACCAGGGTATCGTAGGGAATGCGTCGTTCCGGCACTACTTCCGCGCCGTTGGTGTCGACAAACGCCTGCAGCACGATTTCCTGTGCCTGGCGGTCCAGTCCCGCCATCCGGCCAGGCTGGAATTCGTAGTGATGGCGGCGGGCGTGGGCCCGAAAGCTCACCTCATTGGCGTTGGCATCCAGCGAGCCGGCAGCGACTTCGTGCAACAGGGGCTTCCAGACATGGGTCTGGGTCGCATCGACCAGCGTAATCCGGGCCCTTTGACGGCGGCCAAGCTTGTGGCCCAGCCGGGTAACCAGCTCCAGGCCGCCCGCGCCGCCGCCGACAACCACAATATGAGGGACATTGTTCATGGTGACCTTTCCTTGCAAGTAGAGACAGCCAAAGGCTCTCAACGCAGAAAGCGTTTGGCTGTCTTCACTGCGGTCATGACATTTGCAAGTGGTGCTGTTGCGGATGGCCCGAGTACGTCATGCTCTCGTAGGCGGACGATGATAGTGCGCTCCTCGCGGATCTGGCAATGCGACCTATCCCTTATACGCCGCAGGGGACACACTGGACAAACCGGCAACACGCTTGTTAAAACCGAACCATGGCCTTTGACGTATACCCGGGCCTTGACTGACGCGAGGAGTCTGACGTGAAAATCAGAGTGAATGGTATTACCGACAACCAACCGATCCCGGAAACCTTTGCGTTCGGTGTGTATAACGCCGAAGACCACATGAATTTCGGGCCCAATCGCAACCCGGAAGTTTCATGGTCAGAGGTTCCCGAAGGCACCCAGAGCTTTGTGGTGCTGATGTTCGACCCGGACGTGCCCAGCGTCGCGGATGACGTCAATCAGGAAGGCAAGGTGGTCCCGAAGGACCTGCCCCGAGTGGACTTTTTCCACTGGCTACTGGTGGACATTCCGGCCGATACCCGGCTGATCCCGGAGGCATCGGACAGCGACGGGGTCATTCCCAAGGGTAAACCGGTGGCACCGGGTCCGATGGGCCAGCGTGGGGTGAATACCTTCACCCACTTTCTTGCCGGCAATCCGGACATGGCCGGCACCTACGCCGGTTACGACGGACCCTGTCCGCCCTGGAACGACGAGCTCATGCACCATTATCACTTTGAGGTGTACGCCCTGGACGTCGAGTCGCTCGGCCTGAGCGGTGAGTTTGAAGGGGATGCCGTGCGTGAAGCCATGAAAGGTCACATTCTGGACAGTGCCCGTGTGACCGGAACCTATACGCTTAATCCGGACCTCCGTTGATACGGATCGTCCGGGATTGAACGGGACACGCCATCGATTGGCTCCGCTGGCGTGTCCTCTGCCTCAGGCCGTTATCAGTGATGCAGAATCTGCTTGAGGAACTGCTGGGTACGCCCTTCTTTCGGGTTCGAGAAGAACTCGTGAGGTGGCGCGGTCTCGACGATTTCACCCGCATCCATGAACAGCACGCGGTCGGCCACGGTTTTGGCGAAGCCCATTTCGTGGGTCACGCAGATCATGGTCATGCCGCTTTCCGCCAGCTCGATCATGACATCGAGTACTTCCTTGATCATCTCCGGGTCCAGCGCCGAGGTCGGCTCGTCGAACAGCATGACTTTCGGCTTCATGCACAGCGCCCGGGCAATCGCCACACGCTGTTGCTGACCCCCTGACAACTGGCCCGGATACTTGTGAGCCTGCTCGGGGATTTTCACCCGTTTCAGGTATTCCATGGCCGTGGCTTCGGCTTCACGTCGCGGTGTCTTGCGCACCCACAAGGGTGCCAGGCAGCAGTTCTCCAGCACTGTCAGGTGCGGGAACAGGTTAAAGTGCTGGAACACCATGCCCACTTCCCGGCGCACGATGTCAATCTGGCGCAGGTCGTCGGTCAGTTCCACCCCGTCGACAATAATCTGGCCCTGCTGATGTTCCTCGAGCCGGTTAATGCAGCGAATGAAGGTGGATTTACCGGAACCGGACGGTCCACAGATGACGATTCGCTCGCCCTGCTCCACCGTCAGGTTAAGGTCCTTGAGCACGTGGAACTTGCCGTACCACTTGTGCATGCCGCGAACCTCGATAACGGGTTCCCCGGATTGCGGCTTTGCAGCCTGATTTGTTGAGTCGCTCATACGGATCGTCCGTCAGTTTCGATGGCTGGTGTCGAGTTTACTTTCAAGGTTCTGACTGTAACGGGACATGCCAAAGCAGAACACCCAGAAGCAGAAGGCCACAAAAACATAGCCCTCGGTGGTCACGTTTTGCCAGGCGGGGTCGGTAATGGTGGACTGCACCGCACCGAGAATATCGAACAGGCCGATAATCAGCACCAGGGTGGTGTCCTTGAACAGCGAGATAAAGGTGTTCACGATGCCCGGAATCACCAGGGTCAGCGCCTGGGGCAGGATGATCAGCCCCATCTTTTTCCAGTAGCCCAGGCCCAGGGCACTGGCGGCCTCATACTGACCTTTCGGTATGGCCTGCAGGCCGCCCCGTATTTCCTCGGCCATGTAGGCCGACTGCCACAGCGTAATCCCGATCAGGGCGCGCGCCAGTTTCTCGAAATTCATGCCTTCCGGCAGGAACAACGGTAGCATGACTGACGCCATGAACAGCACGGTGATCAGCGGTACCGCCCGCCATACCTCGATGAAAATAACGCACAGGCCGCGGATGATCGGCATATCGGAACGGCGGCCCATGGCCAGCAAGGTCCCCAGTGGCAGCGACGCAACAATGCCGACATAGGAGAGTATCAGCGTCAGCGCGAGCCCGCCCCATTTGCTGCTGGGTACGTTTTCCAGACCGAAATGACCGCCGGGGATCAGGATGTAGCCAATGACCGGCAGACCGGTCAGACCGAAAATGCCGAACCATTTGCGTTTGGGAAAGTTCTCGATGAACTGGGGCACGAAGGCCACCGCCAGCAGCACAAACATCACGTCAATACGCCATTGCAGCGGGTCCGGGTAGAATCCGTAGATGTAGAAGTTGATGCGCTGGTTGATGAACACCCAGCAGGCGCCGCCGCCGGTGCAGTCTGAGGGCTGAGTGCCGGAGAAGGTGGCATCGAAGATCAGCCAGTTCAGCAGTGGGCCAATCAGCGTGACCAGAAAATAAGCGACGACGATGGTCAGCAGGGTGTTGTGCCAGCTCGAGAAGAGATGTTTGCGGCACCACCCCACCACGCCGATTTCAGTCTTCGGTGGTGGTAGATCCTTGGTGTTACTCATCATCGCTCCTGCAGCGCAACGGCGCGGTTATACAGGTTCATCAGGGCTGAAATGACCAGACTGATCGTCAGGTAGACACCCATGGTTATTGCCACCACCTCCACCGCCTGACCGGTCTGGTTGAGGGTGGTGCCCATAAAGACCGACACCAGGTCCGGGTAGCCGACCGCGGTGGCCAGTGACGAGTTTTTCATCAGGTTCAGATACTGACTGGTCAGCGGCGGGATAATGACCCGCATGGCCTGGGGAATCACCACCAGACGCAGAGTCAGGCCGGAGTGCAGGCCCAGCGCATTGGCCGCCTCGGTCTGACCGCGGCTGACTGACAGAATACCCGCACGGACGATTTCGGCGATGAAGCTGGCGGTGTAGATCGACAACGCAAACCACAGGGCTGCCAGTTCCGGAATAATGGTCATCCCGCCGGTGAAGTTGAAGCCCTGCAAATGCGGCAGGTCCCAGCCCAGTGGCGCGCCGGCCAGGGCATAGACCACCAGGGGTAACGCGATAACAATACCCAGCCCGACCCGGAAGGCGGGGAACAGCTGGCCGGTCTTCAGCTGCCGCTTCTTGGCCCAGCGATGGATGCCGTAAGCCGCCACAATAGCCACGACGAAGGCCCCGATGACCCAGCCAAAACCGGGTTCGGTAACCGGCGCCGGGAAATAGAGTCCACGGTTGTTGAGTTCGATGAGCTCACCCAGGCCAAGACTCTGTCTCGGCGAAGGGAGGTTTTGCAAGACGGCGAAATACCAGAAAAATATCTGCAGAAGCAGCGGTATGTTACGCAGTGTTTCGACGAAAACGAGGGCCAGCCTGGACACCAGCCAGTTATGTGACAGCCGTGCCACGCCTACGATAAACCCCAGGATGGTCGCGGCAATGATACCCAGGCCGGAAACCAGCAGGGTGTTCAGCAAGCCCACGACAAAGGTGCGGCCATAGGTCATGGTGGAGTCGTACGGAATCAGGCTCATGATGATGCCAAAGCCTGCTGTCTGGTCAAGGAAACCAAACCCTGTGCTGATGCCTCGGCTTTCCATGTTGGCGAGGGTGTTCTGGAACAGGGACCAGCCTCCCCAGAGGACGGCTGCGATGGCAATGACCTGGAAAGCGATCGAGCGGACCCTGGGGTCGTTCCACGGTCGCCGGTTGGACTGTTTGGGTGCAGGATCTGTCTGGTTCATGAAAATGTCCGCAATGCGTTCTGAATCAGAAACGGTTCGCGTTGGCCGTCCGGGCCCGAGAAGTCAGGTCCGGACGGCAGCCGTTTACGTTTTAACGCAGCGGCGGAGCATACATGATGCCGCCTTCAGTCCACAGAGCGTTTATACCGCGATCCAGACCCAGCGGGGTATCCGGACCCACGTTGCGGTTATACATCTCACCGTAGTTGCCTACCTGAGTGACGATGTTGTAGCCGAAGTCAGCCGACAGGCCGAGCTTTTCACCCAAGTCGCCATCGGTGCCCAGCAGGCGCTGGACATTCGGGTTGTCGGCCTTTTTCATCTTGTCGGCGTTGTCCATGGTGATGCCCAGTTCCTCGGCATTGACCTGGGTGAACAGGCTCCACTTGACGATGCTGAACCACGGGTCATCGCCCTGGCGAACCACCGGCCCCAACGGTTCCTTGGAGATGACGTTGGGCAGGATCTTGGCGCTGCCGGGGTCGGCCAGCTTGCTGCGTAGAGCGGCCAGTTGCGAGCGGTCTGAGGTCAGTACGTCACAACGACCGTTGGCAAAGCCGGTCACGGTCTGTTCCGAACTGTCGAACACCAGCGGGTTGAATTTCATGCCCTTGGCGCGGAAGTAGTCCGCCAGGTTCAGTTCGGTGGTGGTGCCGGCCTGGACACAGATGGTGGCGCCGTCCAGTTGCGAGGCATCGTCCACGCCCAGTTTCTTGCTCACCAGAAAGCCTTGACCGTCGTAGTAGTTAACTCCGGCAAAGTTCAGACCCAGGGAGGCATCGCGAGTCAGGGTCCAGGTGGTGTTACGGGACAGCACGTCGATCTCGCCGGATTGCAGGGCGGTGAAGCGCTCTTTGGCTGTCAGGGGGGTAAATTCAACTTTCTTGCTGTCACCGAACACGGCGGCGGCAACGGCACGACAGGTGTCCACATCAATGCCGGTCCAGTGGCCCTTGTCGTCGGGCTGGGAGAAGCCGGGGAGACCGGTCGTCACCCCGCACTGCAGGTGACCCCTGGCTTTAACGGTTTCCAGCGTGCTGGCAGCCATGGCACTGCCGGCCGCCAGTGTTCCAATCAGCGCTAGCGCGCCTGCAGATAGTAAGGTTCTTTTTTTCATGGTACGTCTTCTCCGAGAGTCGGTTGGTTACAGAGCAGGACCCTGTGTAGCAAGACAGCAAACACCAGGCCAGGCGATGTAACTCCTTGTTTGTCAGAATTTTTGATTTATTTTTGTGCCATGACGGTCGGTTAAGGTACCCGATGGTTGCCCCGTTGCCCCGACCTGGTGCGATGACACCGAACGCCGGAGGGGTTAAACAGGGCAAGCGAATAACCGGCCAGACAAGACCCTCGTCTAATGGTAGTCGATGATCAGGGCAGTGCGATATAGACTTTTGCCTAGTGCCCCGAGCGGTTAATGGGTTATTTCATGACGCCCGCGTCCTCAGAAGTCACGATTCCATAAAGTTCGGGCTGACCTGTAACGTGTCGCGTCCGGATGTGTCTATCATGGGTCGCCGAATTATTCAGCGCTGCCTTGACAACATCAGGAGACACTATGAATCAGGAGACACTATGAACTGGAAGAAACTGACCATTCTCTGCCTGATACTGGCGCTGATCGGGACGTTCATTGCGCTCGGGGGTCATGAGGTGCTGACCCTTGATAACCTGCAGCGCCATCAGGCTGAGCTGGATCAGTGGATAGCCAGTCACCTGTTCGGGGCATTGCTGGGCTTCGTGGTGATCTACATTGTGGTGACGGCCCTGTCGCTGCCCGGCGCGACCATCCTGACTCTTTCGGCCGGCGCTTTTTTC
This sequence comes from Marinobacter sp., assembly GCA_030149475.1. Classification (GTDB taxonomy): domain Bacteria; phylum Pseudomonadota; class Gammaproteobacteria; order Pseudomonadales; family Oleiphilaceae; genus Marinobacter. The sequence continues at coordinate 2,134 of JASBRL010000060.1, read as the reverse complement.
GGCAACCTCGACGGGTTGTTGGCGGCGTCGGTGGCCTCGACTATTGGCGCGACGCTGGCGTTTCTGGCGGCCCGCTTCCTGTTCCGGGACACCCTGAGAAACCGCTACGCCGACACGATCGCGCGGATGGATGAGGGCATTCAGCGGGATGGCGCCTTCTATCTGGCCACTCTGCGGCTGGTGCCGGTGTTTCCTTTTTTTCTGATCAATATTGCCATGGGGCTGACCGGCATGCGGGTCCGCACCTACAGCCTGGTGAGCTGGGTGGCGATGATGCCGGGCACTTTCGTGTATGTGAACGCCGGGACCCAACTGGCGCAAATCCAGTCGATGGGCGACATCGTTTCCCCCAGCGTTCTGCTGTCGTTTGGACTGCTGGGCGTGTTCCCGCTGATCGCGAAAGCGGTTATTGGCGTTATCCGTCGACGCAGACTCTATCAGCAGTTCGAGCGGCCCGAGACCTATGACTACAACCTGCTGGTGATTGGCGGAGGCTCGGCCGGTCTGGTGTCTGCGTACATCGCCGCAGCGGTGAAAGCCAGGGTGGCGTTGATTGAGAAACACAAAATGGGCGGTGACTGCCTCAATACCGGCTGCGTGCCTTCCAAGGCCCTGATCCAGAGCGCCAAGGCGGCCGATACCCTGCGCCACGCTGATCGATACGGCCTGGAATCGGTGCCGGTCAAAGGCAGCTTTGCCAGCATCATGGCGCGGGTGAAGCGGGTGATTGCCGAGGTGGAACCGCACGATTCGCCGGAACGCTATCGCCAGTTGGGAGTGGACTGCATCGCTGGTGAGGCCCGCTTCGTATCTCCCTGGGAGGTGGACGTTTCCCTGGCCGATGGCGGCACTCGCCGATTGAGCGCCCGCAGTATTGTCATTGCCACCGGTGGCCGGCCGATGGTGCCGCCGATTCCCGGGCTGGCGGAGATGGAGCCGATCACCTCCGACTCATTGTGGTCGCTGGAGACTCAGCCCGAGCGTTTGCTGGTCCTGGGCGGCGGTCCGATTGGTTCCGAGTTGAGTCAGGCCTTTGCCCGTCTGGGCAGCCGGGTGACGCAAGTGGAGATGGCGGATCGACTACTGATCAAGGAAGACGTTGAGGTCTCGGAGACGGTACTGCATCGATTCCGTGAAGAGGGCATCGAGGTGTTACTGGAGCACCGGGCAATGGAGTTTGCCATCGAGGACGGCGAGAAAGTCGTGTACTGCGACCATCACGGTGACCGGGTCAGGCGACCCTTCGATCGGGTCATTGTGGCGGTCGGCCGCCGTGGGAACACCGATGGCCTCGGGCTGGAAGCGCTGGGCATCGAACCGGCCGGGAACGGTACCCTGCCGGTGGCCGAGGATCTGAGTGTGCGCTACCCCAATGTGTTTGCCTGTGGGGACGTGGCCGGGCCGTATCAGTTTACCCACGCGGCCGCGCATCAGGCCTGGTATGCCGCCGTTAACGGACTGTTCGGCCAGTTCCGGCGTTTTCGGGTGGACTACCGGGTCATGCCCTGGGTGACCTTCACCGCGCCGGAGGTGGCGCGGGTCGGTTTGAGTGAGGCCGAGGCAGGGGCTCAGGGTGTGTCGGTCGAAGTCACCCGCTACGACCTGGGCGACCTGGACCGTGCCATCACCGAAAGTCGGGCCGGCGGTTTCATCAAAGTGCTGACCGCGCCGGGTAAGGACAAAATCCTGGGCGCGGTGGTGGTGGGTCCCCAGGCCGGGGAAATCCTGTCGGAATTTACCCTGGCGATGAAACACGGGCTGGGCCTGAACAAGATTCTGGGCACGATTCATCCCTACCCGACCTGGAATGAGGCGGCCAAGTACGCCGCCGGAGAGTGGAAGCGGGCCCACGCGCCGCAGGGCATTTTGCGCCTGCTGGAGAAGCTGCACGACTGGCGCCGGGGAAAACCTGCCGCCGGCACAACCGCAACGGCACGAGGTGAAGTGTGAGACAGGATCAACAACTCATCCCGCTAACAGCACTGATCATGGGCCTAGGAGTCTGCGCGGCAGAAGTGTTTTGAGCAAGTGCCTCCGCCGCGTCGAATCACAGTTCGGCCCGAGAACGTATCCACAATATCCAGCCCAATAGAGTCTCGATTCTCTTTATTCAGTCAGTCAAGATGGTTATCAG
>JASBRL010000133.1 GCA_030149475.1 Marinobacter sp. | reverse complement strand
TTGGCGCGCTTGCCTGAACCGCCGCTGTCCTTGGTGAATTCGCCCAGGGATTCCAGGGCGATTTCCTCGGGCACGCCGTCCACGGTCATGTAGAAGCGGCGTTCGGAGTCGCTGGTAGGCGATGCCCCGGTGACGTTGATGTCGTAGGTTTCGCCGTGCACCGTAATCTTGAATTCGGTTGAAATGCTGCCGGCGGTGTTGCCTGTGGGAATGGGTTCCAGCGGTTCCGGCTGCAGGGTGCCTGCCTGGCGCTGTTCCAGATAAGTGCGGGCCTGATCGGGGAACATGGCGAAAGTCAGTACGTCCTCTTCGCGTTCGGCCAGGTCGCCGATCTGGTCCTTGAGTTTATGGAACTCGTTGGTCAACAGGTTGGCCGGACGCTCATCTATCAGGTCTTCCTTGCCGACAGCGCGCCGCTGCAGTTCTTTATCAACGTCAGCCGGAGCCTTGCCGTACCAGCCCTGAAGATACTTCTTCACTTCGTTGGTGATGGTCTCGTAGCGCTTGCCGGATAACACATTGATGACCGCCTGGGTACCCACGATCTGCGAGGTAGGCGTCACCAGCGGCGGGTAACCGAGGTCCTTGCGCACTTTGGGGATTTCTGCAAATACGTCGCGGATCTTCTCCAGGGCGCCCTGCTCCTTGAGCTGATTCGCCAGGTTGGACATCATCCCGCCCGGTACCTGTGACAGCAGCACGGCGGTATCGACGCCGTTGTAGGCACTCTCGAACTGATGGTACTTCTTGCGCACTTCGCGGAAATACTGGGTAATCTTGTCCAGCTGTTCCAGATCCAGACCGGTCTCATAGCCGGCGTCGTGCAGCGCCGCGACCAGAGACTCGGTGGGCGGGTGGCTGGTGCCACCGGCAAAGGCGGAGATGGCGGTGTCTATGTGATCGACCCCCTCCTCAACCGCGGCCCAATGGCACATGGTGGACATGCCCGAGGTGTAATGGCCGTGCAGGAACACCGGCAGTTCGAAATTCTGCTTCAGTTCCCGGACCAGGTCTGCCGTTGCGCTGGGGGTCAGCAGCCCCGCCATGTCCTTGATTGCGATGCTGTCGATGCCCATGTCAACCATGGCCCTGGCCTGATCCACGAAGACTTTCGTGTTGTGAACCGGGCTGACGGTATAGCACAGGGTGCCCTGGGCATGCTTGCCAGCCTTTTTCACCGCCTTGATACTGGTTTCCAGGTTGCGTACGTCGTTGAGGGCATCAAAGATGCGAAATACGTCGATGCCGTTATCCGCGGCTTTCTGCACGAACGCTTCGACCACATCGTCGGCGTAGTGACGGTAACCCAGCAGGTTCTGCCCCCGCAGCAGCATTTGCAGACGGGTATTGGGCAGCGCGCTGCGCAACTGACGCAGACGCTCCCAGGGATCTTCCTTGAGGAAACGGACGCAGGCGTCAAAGGTGGCCCCGCCCCAGCATTCCAGCGACCAGTAACCGGCCTGATCCAGCCACTCGCAGGCGGGCAGCATGTCTTCCGTCCGCATCCGGGTGGCGATCAGGGACTGGTGCGCATCGCGGAGGATAACGTCGGTGATGTGAATTTTACGTTTGGCCATGATGATGTCTCCCAATATCCCTGTTACAGACCGGCTTGCGCCGCAATGGCGGCAGCGATGGCGGTAGCGATGGATTCCGGTCTGGATTTCAGGCTGTATTCCAGCAGTTCCGGATGACTTTCCACAAAGCTGGTGTTGAATTCACCCGCCCGGAATTCCTTGTGATGGAGGATCTGCTGGTAGTACGGAATGGTGGTACGTACCCCGTAGATGGCCATGTCGTTCAGGGCCCGGCGCGAGCGTTCCAGCAGTTCTTCCCAGTCCATGGCCCAGACAATCAGCTTGGCGCACATGGAATCGTAATAGGGCGGTATTTCATAGCCCGTGTACATGGCTGCGTCTGTCCTTACCCCCGGGCCACCTGCTGAATAGTAGCGACTGATGCGGCCGAAACTGGGCAGGAACCCGTTTTTCGGGTCTTCGGCGTTGATCCGGAACTGCGCCGCAAAGCCCCGGTAGCTGATCTGGCCCTGGGTATATTTGAGCTTTTCGCCCGAAGCGATGCGAATCTGCTCCTTGACGATATCCACCCCGGTGATCTGTTCGGTGATGGTGTGCTCCACCTGCACCCGGGTGTTCATCTCCATGAAGTAGAAGTCGTTTTTGTCGTCGAGCAGGAATTCAACGGTGCCGGCGTTCTCGTAGCCACAGCCTTTGGCGACCCGGACAGCGAGCTCGCCAATGTATTCGCGCTGTTCATCGGTGAGCTGGGGCGATGGCGCCAGCTCAATCAGCTTCTGGTTGCGCCGCTGGATGGAACAGTCCCGCTCGTACAGGTGAATCACGTTGCCGTGGCTGTCCGCGAGGATCTGGACTTCAATGTGGCGGGGGTTGACGATGCACTTTTCCAGGAACACCTCCGCGCTGCCGAACGCCTTGGTGGCCTCGGAAATAACGCGTTCGTAGTTCTGGCGCAGCTCTTTTTCGTTATCGCACCGACGAATACCGCGACCGCCACCGCCAGAGGTGGCCTTGAGCATGACCGGGTAGCCGATACGCTCGGCCTGGGTCACCGCGTCCTCGACGTCGGTGAGGTTGCCGTCGGTGCCCGGGGTGACCGGCACATTCGATTTGACCGCAGTGGTACGGGCCTCGGTCTTGTCGCCCATGGACTGGATGACTTCCGCCGCCGGCCCGATAAAACGAATGCCCCGGTCACGGCATACCGCTGCCAGGGTCGCGTTCTCGGACAGGAACCCGTAGCCGGGGTGCAGGGCGTCGCAACCGGTCTCAACCGCCAGGTTAACGATGTGATGCGGGTTGAGATAGCCGTTCAGCGGGTCCTTGCTGATGCAGTAGGCTTCATCTGCCTTCTTCACATGCAAAGAGTACTGATCGGCTTCGGAATAGATTGCGACCGCCTTGATGCCCATTTCCTGGCAGGCCCGTGCAATCCTGACTGCAATCTCGCCGCGATTGGCGATTAAAACCTTCCTGATGGTCATGCCTGGGGCCTCCGCCGTTGGTCAGGAGGGGAGATTTCAAACGACTGCGTACCATAGACAATGGTTGCAGAGCTGAACAGATTGCCCTCAACGATTTTCTTGATCTGAATCAATTCCATCAGGCCATCGTATCGGAAATCTGTTCCGTGGCACAATATTCGACAGTCAATAACGCGTGGGCAATAACGTGTGGATATCCAAAATTTGCCTGAGACGCCGGTGAGGCCGCTATGACGACAATGGATCTGGACAACCCGGCCGCGATTCACCGCATGGTGCAGCTGTTTTACGCGCGCCTGCTGGATGACCCGCTGATGCGACCGGTGTTCCTGGAAGTCGCCGGGGTGCATCTGGCAGATCACCTGCCGCTGATCGAGGGTTACTGGTGCAAAATGCTGCTGGGCGAAGATACCTACCATCGCAATATGGTCTATCACCATGAACAGGTGCATGACCGGATGGCGCTCAGCGAGGCGCACTTCGAGCAGTGGTTCGCGCATTTCAATGCGACTCTTGATAACTATTTTGCCGGTCCCTACACCGAAAAAGCCCGGGCCCTGGCCCGCAAAATTCTGCATAACCTGGCTGACTGGCTGGCCGAGCGGGAACGGCTGCGGGCGGAGTCGAACCCGGGCGACCGTCCGGATGGTACCCATGACAATGGGGATGACATTGTATGACCGTTGATTTTGAACAGCCGCTGAGCCGGGCCGGAACCCATGCGGTCAAGCTGGATGCCCGTCGGGCGGTGTTCGGCAACCCGGATGTCATGCCGCTGTGGGTGGCGGATATGGACTTCCCGGCGCCGGCGGCGGTAACCCGCGCGCTGGTCGAACGGGCGCAGCACCCGGCCTATGGCTACTCGATGTTCCCGGACAGTCTGTACTCGGCACTGATTGACTGGTTCCAGTCCCGGCATCACTGGCACATTGACCGTGAATGGGTGGTACTGGCACCCGGCGTAGTCCCCTCTATCCACGCCGCCTGCCTGGCGTACGCCGGACCGGGCGAGGGGGTGATTGTGCAGCCACCGGTGTACCCGCCGTTTTTCTCGGCGGTGAGTAAAACCGGGCGACGCGTGGTCGAGAATCCCCTGGTATTTCGTGACCGGCACTACCGGATGGATCTTGATCATCTGGAACAGTGCGCGCGGGACGGTGCCCGTCTGCTGCTGCTGTGTTCACCTCACAATCCCGTCGGCCGGGTCTGGAGCCAGGCGGAACTGGACGACCTGCTGGCCATTGCCCGGCGTTACCACCTGCTGATCCTGTCCGACGAGATTCACGCCGATCTGGTGTTTCCGGATCAGGCCGGGCACACCGTGCTTGCGACGAGGGCCAGCGACGGCGATCCGGTCATCACCGCAGTGGCGCCGAGCAAGAGTTTCAACATACCCGGACTGGGGCTGTCTGCGATGATCGTGCCCGACCCGGAACGCCGGCAGGCGTTGTCGCAGGTGTTTGATCAATGGCATGCGAATCAGTGCAACCCGTTCAGTGCAGCCGGATTTGAAGCCGGCTTCCGCCATGGCGGACCCTGGCTGGATGACCTGTTGCTCTACCTGCAAGGCAATCGTGATGCGGTCCTTGAACGGCTTGCGGCTGTGCCTCTGATTCGCCCGGTGATGCCCGAGGGTACCTACCTGATGTGGCTGGATTGCACGGGCATGGGGCTGTCGGACCAGGCGCTCAACCGGTTTTTTATTGACCAGGCCGGGCTGGGATTGAATCCCGGCCGGAGTTTTGGCACCGGTGGGGAGGGCTTCATGCGGCTGAATCTGGCGTCGCCCCGCCCGGTGTTGATGGCGGCGCTCGATCGCCTGCAGGCCGCAATGGGCAGATTCAGGAGCTGACCGGCTCCTCATCCGGTGCCTTGAACTGGAGTTCCGCCAGGCGGGCGTACAGCGGGTTGCTGCGAATCAGCTCGCTGTGGGTACCCAGGGCCTGGAGACGGCCCTGGTCGATCACCGCAATCCGGTCGGCGTGCTTGACTGTCGCCAGGCGATGGGCAATCACCAGGGTGGTGCGGTCCGCCATCAACGGTGGCAAGGCTTGCTGAATCAGGTGTTCACTCTGGGCATCAAGCGCGCTGGTGGCCTCATCCAGCAACAGAATGGGCGCGTCCACCAGCAGTGCCCGGGCGATGGCCAGGCGTTGCTTCTGACCCCCCGACAGCCCCAGGCCGGCATCGCCCAATCGCGTCTCGTAACCCGCCGACATGGCCCGGATAAAGTCGTCTGCGTGAGCGATGCGCGCGGCCGCTTCGACTTCGGCCCGGGTGGCTGAGGGGCGTCCATAACGGATATTGTCGGCGATGCTGCCGTAAAACAGCGCGGGGTTCTGGGACACCATGGCGAAGCAGCGGCGCAGGTCGGCGGGGTCGAGTTGGCGCAGATCGACGCCGTCAACGGTAATCAGGCCCTGAACCGGGTCGAAAAACCGCAGCAGCAGATCAAACAGCGTGGATTTGCCGGCGCCGGACGGTCCCACCAGGGCCAGGGTCTCGCCGGGCTGTACCCGAAGGCTGAAGTCGTGTATCACCGCCGCGTCTGGCCGAGTGGGGTAGGCAAAAGTGACCTTGTCCAGGCAGATGTGGCCGGTGACGAGGGGCGGCAACGTCTGAAGGTCGGTCGCCGGAGCCTGGATGTCACAGGGTGTCTGCAACAGTTCGATGATCCGGGCGGCCGCGCCGGCGGCACGCTGTAATTCCCCGACCACCTCGCTCAGGGCGCCGGCCGATACGCCGACGATCAGGCTGTAAAATACGAAGGCCGCCAACTCACCGCCGCTGATGTTGCCGGAAATGACGTCACGACCGCCCACCCAGAGCATCACGCCCACCGCACCGAGGACCAGCACAATGACCACACTGGTAAGCCAGGCACGCTGACGGATTCGCTGGCGCGCGGTGCTGAAGGCGCCCTCGACAACCGTTGCAAAATGATGCCTGTCCTCAGGCTGGTGGTTGTAAGCCTGCACGGTTTTGATCTGACCCAGGATCTCGCCCACATAACTGCCCACGTCAGCGACGCGGTCCTGGCTTTGCCGCGACAGGCGCCGGACCTGCCGACCGAATATCAGGATCGGCGCCACCACCAGAGGAATGGCCAGCATCACGATCAGCGTCAGTTTCGGGTTGGTGATAAAGAGCAACACAATGCCGCCCAGCAGCATCAGCGCATTGCGCAGCGCAATGGACACGGTAGAGCCGATCACCGATTGCAAGACCGTTGTATCCGCGGTCAGGCGGGACTGGATTTCCAGACCACGGTTACTCTCGAAAAAGCCCGGGTGGAGATCAATCAGGTGGTTGAATACCTGCTTGCGGATGTCCGCCACCACACGTTCCCCCACCCAGGACACCAGGTAGAAGCGGGCGAAGGTGCCGACCGCCAGGGCCATGACCAGCACGAAGAACAGACCGACCGACTGGTTCAGCAGCTCCGGTGAATGCGTTGCGAACCCCTGATCCACCAGCAGGCGCAGCCCCTGACCCAGCGACAGGGTGATCCCGGCGGTAAACACCAGGGCGGCCAGGGCGCCGGCGATCGGCCAGCGGTAGGGGATTACGAAGTGACGGACCATGGCGAGGGTGCGGTTGGACGGTCCGGCGTCGGATATCGGCATGGGAGTTCCTGGTGAGTCGGCGCATGGGGTTGGTCGCTGCGCACGCTGGCGGAGACGAACGATCAGCCGACCTACTATAGCGGATACGGCGCCGGTTTTTCAGGCAATAAAAAACCCGGCGCTGTCCGGGTTTTCGGGGCTGATGCAGGGCGTTATCAGTGCGGCTTGCGCATCCGCAGACCCAGCACCAGCAGGCCCAGGCACATCAGCGCCAGTGTGCCCGGCTCTGGGACACGAACCGTGGGTGCCGGCTTGAACACCAGCAGGTCCTGGGAGCCCTCGTTTTCAAGCACGAACAGGTTGAATCCGTTGGTGATGCCGGAAAGGCCGCTGAGCCAGCCGTTGGCGGTCGAGCGTGCGGTGTTGAAGCTGGTGGCCGTAAACTGGCCGCTGGTCAGGTCAAGACCGTTGGTCTGCTGATCTTCATCCACCAGCTCCCACAGGGCGAGCTGGAAGGCAGCGCTGGTATCCGCAGAGGTTACGTCATTGTGGTATCCGGTGTAGAGCCGGCCGATCTGATCCACCAG
>JASBRL010000102.1 GCA_030149475.1 Marinobacter sp. | reverse complement strand
CTGAAGGCGGTCACCTGATCGTCGTCGGGAATCTGCCGGGAGTCGCCATTATCGGCGTAGAACAGGCCGACCAGGCGCCCCTTGGACAGGATGGGGCCAAGCAGTGCCGGTATCCGCCCCAGCAAGGGATCAAAGCCGGGGGCGGCGCCGCTCTCCGGCGGCAGGTAGATACCGCTGCTCTCCCGGGCCAGCAACTGGCTGAGCGGGTCCTGGCCATCCCGGGCGATGATGAACTTCTCCCGCCAGCTGTCAGTGCCTGTCCCCAGAACCTTGCGGGGAATGAGTGTCTTGCCGGTGCGGTCGCCCATCAGCAGGGCGACCCGCCGCATACCCACCGCTTGCTCAATGCCTTCCACCACCAGCTGGCAGACCTGATTGATGTCCGGCTTCTGGGTCAGAATCCGGCTCAGGTCGCGCAACAGGCTCAGTTGCAGAGCCGGATCGGCACGGCACACGGGCGGGGCTTCATCAGTCTGTGCCGGCTCGGGCTCTGGCTGCCCGGGCATCAGCGCACTGACCTGTGGAATGCCCAGTGAAACCGCAATCCTGGCGGCTTCGGTGGCATTGATGCGCACCTGGTCTCTGACCACCGCGGCGGACTGGCCGATGTCGGCCCCGAGCGCTTCGAGCACGCGATCCATACCGTCGCCACGCCAGTCGGTTTCTGACAGCCGTGCCATTTCGACGGAGTGGCGTACCAAGCTGGCCGCTTTCGAGTTGGGCTGGCCGGCAGCGACCACATCCCGGATGAAAGGCCCCAGGGCCCAGGCCTCCGCCAGCCCACGGGTGATCTCTGCAAAGGTGGTGTGCAGGACGGCTTTCTGCGCTTCAACCGGGTTGGTTCCCTGCTGCAGCGCACGCTCCAGTTCCGTGGCCTGTTCCGTGTCACAGGACCAGAACACCAGTTCGCCGATGTTGATCAGCAGCGCCCCGATAAACACTTCCTCCAGCGCCTGCTCATTGCGTTTGGGCATCAGGCAGCGGGCCTGGACCGCACCGTGTAGCGCCCGCGCCAGGCATTTCAGTAAATGCGGACGCTCGCTGCGGGCCAGCAGGGTATCGACGATCAATGATGAGATGGCCATGGACTTGACCGCGTCAAAGCCGATCAGGGTAATCGCCCGGCTGACCGTCCCGACCTGGGCGCGGGTCTGGTTGTAGAACACGGTATTGGACAGCCTCAACACCTGGGAGGTCAGCTGCGCGTCGTTGAGAATGACCGCCGCCAGCTGATTCACCGTGCTGTTATTGCTGTCGGTCAGTTCATTGATCTGGCGCAGGGTGTTGGCCAGCACCGGCAACTCCACCTTGCTCAGGTAGTCCACCCAGGCATGGGTCGAGTTCATACGTTCGGGCTTGGGTTCGGCGTGGGTTTTCAAGGGATTCCTGCACCTCGTTGTTATTGGGGTTGGTGACCAGATTCCTTTTATCATAACAGGCTGTCTGGCCCCGTCCGAGGGCAACATTTTACTGACGCCGCCGTCACCCCGGTGCTCGGGTTTGAAGGCTGACTGCGGTATACTGTCGCGTTTCAAAAGAACCTCGACGCTGGCGTAATCGCCGGTGGATTTCATCAGAGGTTCCCTAACGCTGCACTCACAAGGCTGCCACGTGATTGAATTTGACCAGGTTGAAAAAGCCTACCAGGTCGGCGGGCGGGCGATCCCCGCGTTGCACCCGACCAGCCTGTCCATCCAGACCGGCGAAGTCTTTGGCATTGTAGGCCATTCCGGTGCCGGTAAATCCACGCTGGTCCGCCTGATCAATTTACTGGAGCGTCCCACCGGCGGGCGGATCCTGGTGGATGGCGAGGTGGTGACCGATTACGGATCGGGCACGCTGCGGGCGTTTCGACGCAAGGTCGGGATGATCTTCCAGCACTTCAACCTGCTGTCGTCCAAGACCGTCGCCGATAACATCGCCTTCCCGATGAAGCTGGCCGGTCTCTATTCAGCGGCTGACATAAGGGCCCGGGTGGATGAGTTGCTCGCGCTGGTCAGCCTGACCGACCAGGGTCGCAAATACCCCTCGCAGCTTTCCGGTGGCCAGAAACAGCGGGTGGGCATCGCCCGGGCGCTGGCCTGCCGGCCGACCATCCTGCTGTGTGACGAGGCGACCAGCGCCCTGGACCCCCAGACCACCCAGTCTGTTCTCAAGCTGCTGGCGGACATCAACCGCCAACTGGGTCTGACCATTGTACTGATCACCCACGAAATGGACGTGGTGCGACGGGTCTGTGACCGGGTGGCGGTGATGGACGGCGGCAAGGTGGTGGAACTGGGCCCGGTGAACGAGGTCTTCCTGCACCCGCAGCACGCCACCACACGGGATTTCGTGATGGAAAGTGAACGGGTGGACCAGGAGGAGCTGAAAACCGATCTCCAGCACGCCAGCGGACGTATCCTGCGGCTGACCTTGCAGGGCGAGGCCACGTATCAACCGTTGCTGGGCCGGGTGGCCCGGGAGTCAGGCGTTGACTTCAGCATTCTCTCGGGACGGATTGACCACATCAAGGAAACACCTTACGGCCAGTTGACCCTGTCACTGGTCGGTGGCGACCTGGATCAGGCCATGGCGGTGTTGAACCGGGCTGATGTGCATGTGGAGGTGCTGCGATGAACGATCTGATGCCCCAGTTGCAGTCACTGCTGACCCACGTCGACTGGTCTGAAATCGGCTGGGCGAGCTGGGACACCCTGGTCATGGTCGGCGTGTCGCTGCTGTTCAGTGTCCTGATCGGTCTGCCCCTGGGCGTTCTGCTGTTCCTGACCAGCAAGCGCCAGTTACTGGCACAGACCCGGGTCTACGCGGTGCTGTCATTTGTGGTGAATATCCTGCGATCGGTGCCGTTCATCATTCTGCTGATTGTGATGATTCCGGTCACCATGATGATTATCGGCACCTCGCTCGGGGTGGCCGGAGCCATCCCGCCGCTGGTGGCCGGCGGTGCCCCGTTTTTTGCACGGCTGGTGGAGACCTCCCTGCGGGAAGTCGACCGGGGGATCATCGAAGCCACCCAGGCCATGGGCGCCAGTGTCCGCCAGATCGTGCTGGGCGCGCTGCTGCCAGAGGCGCTGCCGGGCATCATCGCGGGGATCACCGTAACGGCCATCACGCTGGTGTCCTACGCCGCCATGTCCGGCGTGGTGGGTGGCGGAGGCCTGGGTGATCTGGCCATACGCTTCGGTTATCAACGATTCCAGACTGACGTGATGGTCATTACAGTAGCGCTCCTGGTGATTTTTGTTCAGCTTTTGCAGATGCTCGGTGATCGACTGGTGCTCTACTTCAGCCGGCGCTGAACCGACTTACGGTTATCGCATTCATCTCTTTTCACAGTGAGGTACATCATGAAACTGACCCGACTACTGGCCCTTGCCGCTCTGTTTGCGGTGTTTTCGGTGCAGGCCGCCGACAAACTCACCGTAGCGGCCACGGCTGTGCCCCATGCCGAAATACTCAACTTCGTCAAACCCATGCTCGCCAAGGAAGGGGTGGACCTGGAGGTCAAGGTATTTACCGATTACGTGCAGCCAAACCTGCAGGTGGCCCAGGGCCATATGGATGCCAACTACTTCCAGCACCAGCCTTACCTGACCTCGTTCAACGAAGGTAAGGGCACTGATCTGGTCAGCGTGGTCGGGGTGCATGTGGAGCCCTTCGGCGCCTACTCCAGCAAAATCAAGTCGCTGGACGATCTCAAGGACGGCGCCACGGTCGCCATCCCGAACGATCCGACCAACGGTGGCCGGGCCCTGTTGCTGCTGCAAAAAGCCGGTCTGATTACCCTGAAAAAGGATGCCGGCATCACGGCAACACCCCGCGACATCGCCGATAACCCGAAAAACCTCAAGTTCTACGAGTTGGAGGCGGCCACCCTGCCACGGGTTATTGATCAGGTCGACCTGGCGATGATCAACACCAACTACGCGTTGGAAGCGGGCCTGAATCCCACTAAGGATGCGCTGATCATTGAAGGGTCGGACTCGCCGTATGTCAACATTCTGGTCACCCGCAAGGACAACAAGAATGACCCGGCGATTCAGAAGCTGGCCGCTGCCCTGACCTCTGACAAGGTTCGCCAGTTCATTAACGACAAGTACAAGGGTGCGGTTGTTCCGGCCTTCTGACGGCGAGTGAACCGGATGGGACGCCAGGGGTCATGACGGCGACAGGCAAGCCCCGTGTGTTGCTGTTGTCCGCCTACGATGCGGGCAGCCACCAGCGCTGGCGCCGACAGCTGGTGATCAGCCAGCCGGCCTTCGACTGGCACTGCCTCACCCTGCCGCCCCGCCACTTTCGCTGGCGTATCCGCGGCAATCCCCTGAGCTGGTTCAACGAACCGCTGTTCCAGGCCCGCTGGGATCTGCTGGTGGCGACCTCGATGGTGGATCTGGCCACGCTCCGGGGCCTGTTTCCCGCCCTGGCGGCCGCCCCGGCCCTGCTTTACATGCATGAAAACCAGTTTGCCTATCCGGTGTCCGCAGGCCAGCATGCCAGCCTTGATCCGCAGATGGTGAATCTCTATGCGGCGCTGTCGGCGGACCGGGTGCTGTTCAACAGCGACTGGAACCGGGTCAGCTTTCTGCAGGGGGTGCAGGCCTTGCTGGATACGCTGCCGGATGCGGTTCCATCCGGGGTGGTGGAGCGATTGACCGCCAAGTCATCGGTGTTGCCGGTGCCGATCGATGACCCTCATGACCGACCGGGGGTGCGGCCATTCAATGCCGACAATCCGCACCTGCCCTGGAATCACCGCCGGGGGGGTGTCTCTCGTGGCGGGCCCGTTCTGATCGTGTGGGCGGCACGATGGGAGTATGACAAAGCCCCGGATCGCCTGTTGGCCATAATGCGAGAGCTTGAAAGGCGCGGGACAGACTACAGGATGTGTATCCTTGGGGAGCGGTTCCGGAACGCGCCTGTGGAATTCGAAACCATACATGAAGAGTTCAGTCATCGACTGGATCAGTTCGGCCATGCCGATACCAGGGAAGAATACCTCCAGTGGTTGGGCTGTGCCGACCTTGTGTTGTCGACGGCCATTCATGAGTTTCAGGGATTGGCGGTTCTTGAGGCCGTTGCGAAGCGGTGCATCCCGGTGCTGCCAGACCGGCAGGTTTACCCGGAGTTATTCGGCCGGCATTATGTCTACAGGGATTGCGGCGAAGATATTGAGGCTGAAGCCATCGAAGCCGCAAACATGATTGAATTGCAGGGAAGAAAACTTCGGGACGGCACTGGCGAGGTGCCATCCGTCAGGGATTTTGGTGAGGCCGTGCTAAATGAAAAGTACAAGGAAGTGCTCGGGCAAACGATGAGTCGCGACACGTCACAAAGGACCTTCTGATCAGGCCCCATTGTACTTTTATTTGCTCCACCACCTTGTCAGGCGGAAACAATGGGAGGTCAACCCCGTTATGGCTTACCAACTGAAACGCAGCAAGACCGTGCAAAAGAGCATTCGACGCATAGCGGACGAACAGATTGGCAAAGCCATTGCCGAGATCAACGATCCCGAGCTCGACCGTCACGAGGCGATTCACCAGGTGCGCAAGCGCTGCAAGAAGCTACGTGCGCTGGTGCGACTGGTGCGGCCGGCGCTGGGCAAAACCTATAAGCGTGAAAACAGGCGCTTCCGTGATATTGCCCGCAATCTGGCCGGTATGAGGGACGAACAGTCGAAAGTTGAAGCCCTCGAGCGCCTGCTAGCGGAACTCGACGATACCGAGCGCGCCCGGTTTGACAGGGTGCGGGGAGAGCTTCGGGCAAGGCGGGATTCGGCGGCGAACTCCACCAGCCAGGACCCTGACGCATTGCTGGCCGATGCCCGACAGGCTCTGGAGGAGGCGCGCCACAACGTCGGCCGCTGGCACCTGGATAACGATGGATTCCAACTGGTGGGCGGTGGCTTCGTCGAGACCTACAGGCGTGGGCGCAAGGCAGCCAGGCAGGCCTACAGGACCGGCGCCACGGAGGATTTTCACGAGTGGCGCAAACAGGTCAAATACCACACGCCTCACTTAAAGCTGCTACGACCGCTCTGGCCGCGGGTCAACGAGGCCTGGCGGCGCGCGGGCAAGGACCTGGCGGATATTCTGGGAGATGACCACGATCTGGCGATGCTCGATGCCCTGCTGGAATCCGAGGGTCAACGCCTGACTGACGACAAAATACGGATGCGCCTGCGAACCCTGATTCAGAGAAAGCAACAGCGCCTGCGTGAGGAGGCGTGGCGGATCGGCCAGCGCCTGTACGCTGAACAGCCCAAGGCGTTGAGCAAGCGCTGGAAACGCTACTGGCAGACATGGCAGGCGTTTGCTGACTGATCATTGAACCCGGATGCTCGCCTCCCCGTCCGGTCATGCTCATTTTCACACGGCCAGAGGAACTCCGCGAGCCAGCGCACGCTGGCCGGACCATGCCTTGGCCGTCCTGATGATGTGGATATCAGAACGGCCGGAGCCGCCATACCCGATCAATGGCGGCGGCTGCGGTAAACTGCTTATTCGCCGCCC
Organism: Marinobacter sp.; assembly: GCA_030149475.1. Lineage (GTDB taxonomy): Bacteria > Pseudomonadota > Gammaproteobacteria > Pseudomonadales > Oleiphilaceae > Marinobacter. Next base: position 9,426 of record JASBRL010000102.1, on the reverse strand, counting down.
CAGTTGGTTTTAGGGTCCGGCGTCATCCGCAGGTAGGGCCTGACCGCCTTGTAACCTTTCGGGAAGCGTTGCTTGATTTCGTCCTCATCCTGCAGTGACGGCACAATCACGACATCATCACCGCGCTCCCAGTTACCCGGCGTGGCCACTTTGTGGTCATCGGTCAACTGCAGTGAATCCACGACCCGCAATACCTCGTTGAAGTTCCGCCCCGTGCTGGCCGGGTAGGTGATCATCAACCGCACTTTCTTGTTGGGGTCGATCACAAACAGCGACCGCACCGTCAGGCTGTTGTCGGCGTTCGGGTGGATCATGTCGTACAGACCGGACACCTTGCGGTCGTGGTCGGCAATAATCGGGAAGTTGACGCCACAGCCCTGGGTGTCATTGATGTCCTTGATCCACTCCTTATGGGAGTCAACCGGGTCCACACTCAGGGCAATCGCCTTGACGTTGCGCCTGGCGAATTCATCCTTGAGCTTCGCGGTCAGACCCAACTCGGTGGTGCACACAGGGGTAAAATCAGCGGGGTGAGAAAACAGAATGCCCCAACTGTCACCCAGCCAGTCATGAAAATGAATCCGGCCCTCACTGGAATCCTGTTCAAAATCCGGGGCCGTATCGCCTAGACGTAAACTCATAACACTCCTCCTGTTCAAGACAAGCCGACGTGTGTACGCCAGCAGCCGAAGCCGCCGGGTAAGTGAGTCCACCCGACAAACTCCCTGTTCATGTTCTGATCCTACACCATTGTCCATTGTGTCGCCCGAGCCGAAAACCAAGGGAGGCACTGAACAATTCGGTTACCAATCGGCAATAAAGACTTGTTACTGAATCCGGTTTGCAGTATTTAAACACCGACAGGACCTAGGTCAGGATCGGTTACACTGTAGCGCCGGCTACCGCCCTGACAGATCGCCGTAGCCCGCGAATTTTGCACTCAGGAACCTCTGATCAAGTCTATTGGTGATTTTGCAAGTGTTGAGAGGCTCTGTGGCAAGGCGCAATTCGCCGGTCATGGCCGACGTCCTTGCCAGGAATCGTAACGCGGCCAATGAGCCTCTCAACGCTTGCCCGCAGGGGCTCTCCCTGAAATGCCAATGGACTTGATCAGAGGTTTCATTACTATCGGACAGGCTGTTATGAACCAGACTCAGCAGACCCCGGGCCGGGCGCCCGTCACCCGTCGCGTTGCGGCCAACGGGCTTTCTTTCTGCGTGGAAACCCGCGGCGATCCCGAGGGGGACCCGGTCATTTTTGTGATGGGGCTGGCCGCCCAGATGACGCTCTGGCCGGAGGCGTTTCTGGACGCCTATGCCGATGCCGGCTACCGGGTTATCCGCTTCGACAACCGTGACATCGGCCTGTCCAGTCATCTCACCTACCGGCTCACCGGTCACCCGGTTGCTGTCATGGCCCGTCACCGGCTGGGCTTGCGGGTGGCATCGCCTTACACCCTGCACGATATGGCCGCCGACGTCCGCGAACTGATGGACGCACTGGCGTTGTCCAGTGCCCACCTGGTGGGTGCCTCGATGGGGGGCATGATCAGTCAGTTGGTGGCGGCGACCTATCCGGACCGGGTCCGCAGCCTGACGCTGATCATGACCTCGACCAACAGCCCGAAGTTGCCGTTGCCACAGCCCAGACTGATCTGGAAACTGGCCGGCGTCGGTGCCAGGGGCCATCATGAGCAAGCCGTTGTGGCGCGCTCAATGGCATTCTGGAAGGTAATTCAGAGTCCGGCCTACCCGATTAACGAGACCGACGTCCGTGATCGCATCGCGCGGGACTTTCAGCGCAGTTACCATCCGGCGGGCATTCTGCGCCAGACGCGGGCGATCATGGCAACCGGCAGCCTGTCATCAATGACTCGCCGGATTCGGGTGCCCACGGTGATCATTCACGGTGATGCCGACCCGCTGGTGAGGCCGGTTGCCGCCAAGCAGCTCAAACACCTCATGCCTCACGCGCGTCTGGAGATGATTGAGGGTATGGGCCATGATCTGCCGGCGCCGTTACTGGACGACTTTGCCGCCATCAGTCAGCAGACGATGGCCGAGGCCTGATAGCAACCAGGCCTGAAACGGGCGCCTGCCGGCGCCTCCCCCTCTCCCCAACCCTCTCCCGCGGAGGGTAGTGGGGGTTTTTGGCGGGGAGGTTGGCCTGTGACTCCGAGGCAGCGGCATTCGCCTCCCTCGCCCCTGGCGGGAGCGGGGGTTTTTGGCGGGGAGGTTGGTCTGTGACTCCGAGGCAGCGGCATTCGCCCCCCTCGCCCCTGGCGGGAGAGGGGCCGGGGGAGAGGGGGAGGTCTGACCAGAGAGAGTGGATGGATCCTGCGGATGGGCCGACGAATTGAAGAATATGGCAGCTCGGCCGCGATGAACCTCTTTATGAACACCCCCAATGATGGGAAAGGCTACCAGGTGCCGGTGTTTTCCATGCTCGCCCAGGGTTCTGCCGGAGCCAGCGCGTCGCCTTTCTGCAGCAGTTCGATGGAGACGTTATCGGGTGAGCGGACGAACGCCATGTGGCCATCCCGGGGCGGCCGATTGATGGTGACACCACCGGCCTGAAGGCGTTCGCACAACTGGTAGATATCATCAACCCGATAGGCCAGGTGGCCAAAATTTCGGCCGCCGGTGTAGGTTTCCGGGTCCCAGTTCCAGGTCAGCTCGACCATTGGCGCGCGGTCTTCAAGGGCGCACTCACGATCGTCGGGCGCGGCCAGAAACACCAGGGTAAAGCGGCCCTTTTCGCTGTCATGCCGGCGAATTTCCTCAAGCCCCAGCAGGTCGCAGTAAAAGTGCAGGGATGCATCCAGGTCGCTGACCCGAACCATGGTGTGAAGATACTGCATGAGGGACTCCTGAGGTCATAGGGTTAACAGGAGCGCACAGCGGAAAATCCGTGATAATCCGAGGCTCCCCAAACAAAAATGACCAGCCGGATGGGTATCGGGCTGGTCACTGGGCAGTATATCTCAAGGTGAGATACCTCCGCATCGGTTGTTATTCTACGCCATACGGGAGATTATCGCGGGCGCATTCCACCCTTGATGCTACGAGTCTGTGCCGCGCGGTTCAGCGCTTCCAGGCTCATGGTCTGCCGACGCTCGATCGCGTCAACGCGGGCATGCTCCGGCGTCGCTACGCGGTTGCGGCGGAAGCGGACTGTCAGATTGCTTAAACGCATATTACACCTCCAAATGAATCAACCAGCTACGCCAGGACTCGCCGGGGCGATCCTGTTCAGCGTCAGAGTCTGTTGAATCTGTCACATATGTTGCTGCACCGGCATCAGGAACAGCCGGTGCCACCCTGATCGAATGTCAGGGGTGGTGAGGAGGGGATCCCCTGACCACGTGCGTAGAATACCGCTCCGGGTTGGTTGCTAACAATACGCAGGAACACGGATTTTGGTAACAGTACGTGGCTATTTTGTGTCGCAGATGCAAGTTTTCTGGTTCCGCTTTTCGCCGACAGCGCCTAAGCTTGACGTGAGTACCGGATATCAGTGGTGGCGCCGGGTGTTTCCGGAATCACCAGGCGGTATCTGCCAGGCACTGAGGACCGATTGACAGGGAGCACTGCCATGTTGCGATCAATCAAAGTAGCCGATGTCATGTGGAACCATATCGAGCCGATCCGTTTTGGTACCCCGTTGACGAAAGTGGTCAAGGCGCTGCTGTCGAACCACGTCAGCGGTTTGCCGGTGGTGGACGATCAGCGGCACGTGGTCGGTTTTATCTCCGAACAGGACTGTATTCACGCGTTACTGGTGAGCAGTTATCATTCCGAAGGGGATCCGATTGTGGAAGAAGTCATGTTTCGGGAGCCGCTGACGGTATCGGCCGAGGAATCGGTGGTGGATCTGGCCCAGAAGCTCGGTGCCGGCAAACCCAAGGTCTACCCGGTAGTGGACCACGACCGGCTGATCGGGATTGTCACCCGCACCGCGATTCTGGCGGAGCTGGCCGGCATCGGCTTCGGGGTTGATTTGCCCCGCCACCCGGAACCAGACTAACGCCCCTCCGGCCCATACCGGCGGCTGTCACTGCTGACACATCGGGCACACTGCCCGGGGTCGATGATCGTAACGCTGTCGGGGCCGGTGGTGAGAAATGACATTCAAAATCCGTGAGGCCTTCTATGGAACTGCTATCAACCAACGTCAGTCATGGTGGCGAGCACCGTCGCTATCGCCATCACTCTGAGGCACTGGACTGCGACATGGAGTTTGCGGTCTATCTGCCGCCGGCCACACTGCGCAACCCCGGGACGTCGGTTCCGGTTCTGTACTGGCTCTCCGGTCTGACCTGTACCGATCAGAATTTCATGCAGAAAGCCGGTGCCCTGGGGCGGGCGGCCGAACTGGGTCTGGCCATCGTGTGCCCGGATACCAGTCCGCGAGGCGTGAACCTGCCCGGTGAGGATGACAGTTACGATTTCGGCAGTGGTGCGGGGTTCTATATCACCGCCACTCAGGATCCCTGGCGTCGGCACTATCGCATGTATGACTACGTGGTGGACGAGCTACCGGCGTTGGTGGAGGCCGAGCTGCCGGTCTCCGGACGACGTTCGGTGAGCGGTCATTCCATGGGCGGGCATGGCGCCCTGATCTGCGCCCTGAAAAACCCCGGTCGGTATGCGTCCGTATCGGCGTTCGCGCCGATCGCCAATCCCTCCAGCTGTCCCTGGGGTACCAGGGCGTTTTCGGGTTACCTGGGTGATGACCGTGAAGAGTGGGCCGACTGGGACGCCACCTTACTGGTGCCGGGCGCGCCCGAGCGTCTCGAGCTGCTGATTGATCAGGGTACGGCGGATGATTTTCTCGATGAGCAGCTTAATCCGGACGCTCTGGCCGATGCCTGTGAGAAGGTGCATCACCCGATTCGGCTGCGCATGCACCGCGGCTATGATCACAGCTATTTTTTCATTGAGTCGTTTATCAATGATCACCTGGATCACCACGGCCGGGCCCTGGGACTCCTGTAGCTCCAATCGCCCCGCGACCTGACCGTGAAATCCGGTCAGGTCACTCGTGCGTGGGCACCTTGAGCAATACCTTGCCGATACTGGCGTTGCTCTCGAGGTAGGCCATCGCCTCATCCGCCTCATGGATGGGCCAGGACCGGTCAATGATCGGCCGTATTTCACCCCTGCTGAGCTTCGGCCAGACCGTTTCGTAGAGCGCGTCCATGACGTCTCCCTTGACAGCGATTGGCTGGGCCCGGAGTGTGGAGCCGATTACCTGCTGGCGCTTCATCAGCATCAGCCCGGTGTCCAGGCTGGCGCCCAGACCGCCCATCAGTCCGATTAATACGATCCGGCCTTCGGGATTGAGCGCCTTCTGGTCTTCACTGATGTAGTCGCCCCCCACCGGGTCCAGGACCATGTCCGCTCCACCCCAGTCACGGACCGCATTGACAAACGATCCCTGCTTGCGGTTCCAGATTCCGTCAGCGCCCAGGGTTTTACAGAACGCCAGTTTGTCATCACTGCCGGCGGTAGCGAACACCGGGTTGCCCATGGCCCGGGCGAGCTGAATGGTTGCGGTGCCCAACCCGCTGGCGGCGGCATGAACCAGTACCCGTTCACCCGGCTGGACTCTGGCCACCATGTACAGATTCATCCAGGCGGTGGCGAATACCTCCGGCAAGGCGGCGGCCTGTTCAAGGGTCAGCCCCTCGGGTATCGGCAACACCTGGGCTGAGGGGACGACCACCTGAGTGGCATAGCCGCCACCGGTGAGCAAGGCACAGACCGGGTCTCCTGGCTTCAGATGGGTGACCTCCGCGCCAATCCTGGACACAGTGCCGCTGACTTCCAGTCCCAGAATGGGTGAGGCGCCGGGTGGTGGTGGGTAACGCCCTGCCGATTGCATCAGGTCGGCCCGGTTCATACCGGCCCAGGCCACATTGATGGTGACTTCGTTATCACCCGGTGCGGGCAGATCGGCATGAGGCTGCCAGCGCAGCCCGTTTTCGGTAACGGCTATTGCATCCATTTGAACGTTCCTGTGCGTAAGGTCGTCGGGCGCCCGGCTTGTGCCTGAGCGGACTGTCGAATTGAGTCGCCTGCCTGCTATACGATTGTGTGAGCCGGTTCGATTTTCAAGCGTTGAGCGGATGTTCCAGCGCTCAGGCGTCGTCGTTAAAGCCCCAGAGCTGGCCAAAATCCATGGACGGCAGCATGTCCATGACCTCCGGGCAGCGGATGTTGTAGTCCAGCAGACCACAGTCCCGGGCAATGGCAGCGCGATAGGGCTGACTGTCCGGGCCGAGAACCGCCTGGACCCGCGGGTCGGTCTGGCGGCCGGCGCGGTGAGTAACGACCGCCACTTCGTTGCTGGCCAGTCGCACCAGCGAACCCGGTGGGTACGACGTCAGTGCCGCCAGCAGGGCCCGGTTGAACTGCGGGCGGGGGTTGTTGTTACCGGTGTCGCGGATGGCCCTGAGGGTCTCCTCGATGCTGTACCGCCGGCGATAGGCCCGACGGGTAATCATTGCGGTATAGCGCTCCGCCAGGGCCAGCATCCGGGCCTCGGGCAAAATGCGGTCATCCTGTAGCTGGGCCGGGTAGCCGGAGCCGTCCGGTTGTTCGTGATGCTGCTCGATGATTTTAAGCAATAGCCGGTTTTCAATGCCGGCGGCCTGCAAAGCCTTGATCGCCAGTTCAGGGTGTTTGCGGATGACCGAGCGTTGCTGGTCGGTGAGTGCGCGCGCCGATGCGTTCAGTTTGTCGAGGAACGGCAGCAGGGCAAGATTGGCGGTCAGCGCGGCGGCCATGAGCACAATGATGCGCTTCTCGTCCATGCCCAGTTGACGGGCGGTAAAGTGACAGATGATGGCGTGGAACAGCGTCTGCTCGGTGGCGGTTGGCTCTACGGCGTACAAGTGGACCAGCGCCAGACAGGAATCCGGTGCCCGCCGGCAGAACTGGTCAACCAGGCGGGCCAGCCCCAGCACCCGCTTGCGCGCGGTCTCGTCACGGCGGGTAATGGCTTCGCTGGTAACTTCCAGTGCCCGCAGCAGTCCGGTGTAGGCGGTAAAGGGATTGCGCAGACGGGGTGACTCCGGCGCCTCTTCCTCAAGGCCTGGCTCCTCGTTCTGCGTGCGGGGATAGAACAGGCCCCGCTCAAACAGCTGCTCAAGCTGGCTCTCGCTGTGAATAACGTGGCCCTGCTTGAGCAGCACATCTCCGGCCGAATCGTAAACGGTCCAGGGCAGGGGTTTGCCGACGATCAGCGCGCCGGGGGCAACACGAACCAGATCAGACACGGACTCAGCGTTCTCCGTCCGGCATGGACTCGCCCGCATGGCTGATCAGCACACCGGGGGCCCCGTTGGTCAACAGCGTGCGGGTGGCCTCCGGGATGGGCTTCTTGGTCAGCGTGGCGGGGGACACCATCACATAGGTAATGTCGGCATCGGCGATCTGGCGATCATCAGGCCAGGTGCGGAAATTCAGATGCAGGGTGAAGGAGGTATTGCCGATCCGGCCGGGGGTGATGGTGCCCCGCAGGACATCGTCGAAACGGGCGGGCGCCTGCCAGTTCTGGGTCAGGCTGACCACCTGGATGTCCAGATCCTGGTCCAGCATCGACTGGTAGTTGCCGAACAGCGTACGGATGTATTCGTTCACCGTGATATCCACGAAGTCACCGTAGCGGGCATTGAAAACCACACCCTGAGCGTCGCACTCGCCATATCGCACACGGAGCCGGAATTCAAACGGTGTCTGGGTCATGGCTGTTGGTCCTGCGCTGGTTGCTGGTTCGTCGCCCAGTATAGACTGCGAAATCAGTGACGGTAAGTCCAGTCACGTCAGGTGTCAGACGCCGCGAAACAGCCGCCAGCCCAGCAAAAGACTGGCGGAGACCAGCCCGGCAGTCAGCCCTATCCAGAATCCCGGTGCGCCCATGGCCGGCACCAGGCGATCGGTAAACGTCAGCACATAACCCAGTGACATGCCCACCCCCCAGAACGAGAACAGCATGATGATCATCGGTACGCGGGTATCCTTGTAGCCCCGCAACGCGCTGATGCAGGTGACCTGGATCACGTCGGCAATCTGGAATAGCGCTGCATAGATCAGCAGCGACGCCGCAACCGCCTGCACCGACTGTTCGTCGGTATACAGCGCGGCCACCTCCCGGGTGAAGGCCAGCAGGCCAGATGCCATCATCAGGGCCACGGCAGCGGCAATGATCAACGAGCTGCGGGCCAGCAGGCGAGCGGTTGCCGGCGCCCGCGCACCGACCAGAAAACTGATCCGCAGGGTCATCGCCATACCGATGCTCAGTGGCAGCATGAACAGCAATGAGACCACGTTCAGTGCGATCTGATGGCCGGCCACGATCACCGGGCCCAGCGGTGCCAGGAACAGCGCAATGACGGAAAACAGGCTGGCTTCCACAAAAATGGTGAAGCCGATTGGAATGCCCAGTCGCAAAAGCTCGCCGATTGCGCGCCAGTCCGGCGGTTGCCAGCTGTCGAGCAGATGAAAGGCCCGGAACGTGCGGCTGGTGTTCAGATAGACCAGCAGCGCCACCATGGCCGCCATGTTCGACAACGCCGTGGCCCATCCGCAGCCGATCCCACCCATGGCGGGCACACCCAGTTTGCCGAAGATGAAGATGTAGTTCAGGGGCAGGTTGATCAGCGTGCCCAGCACCGAGAACGCCATGATGACCTGGGTGTGCCCGAGCCCGTCGGTCAGGCCCCGCAACGCGGTCAACACCAGCATGGCGGGAATGCCCCAGGCGAACGCGACCAGATAACCCTGGGTGATGTGGGCGGTGCGGGCATCAAGGGCCAGCACGTCGAATACCGGACGCACATTGACCAGCACAACAATCATCAGTGCCGCCGCGCCGGCGGCTACATACAGTCCCTGCCAGGTGGTGGGCAGAACCCTGGAGAAGCGCTGCTCACCGCGATAGCCTGAAATCATCGGTTGCAGCGCACTGAGAACGCCCATGAACAACAGAAACAGGGGCATCCACAGGCTACTGCCGATTCCGACAGCGGCCAGGTCCACGGCACTGGCGTGGCCGGCCATCACGGTGTCGATAACGCCGTTGGCCATCTGCGCCAGTTGGGCGATGAGAATCGGCCCACCCAGCCGGGCAAGGATTTTCCACTCGGTCAGGGTACGCTGGATCAGCGGTAGCTGGGGCTCAGGAATGGGCTGGTGCTGTTCGTCCACGTTGGCAACCTGTTGTGAATCGGCAAGGGGTGGCGGGACCACCGGCGATGAAGGGTAACGCAAATGGGCGCGCGGTGTCGCCAGAGGGCTTGTATGGTAAAGTTCCGCGCTGCGGGAATCGCCCGGGACTGGCATTGAGATTGCCGGGCCGGATCTCCCTGAATTCTGCGTGGTGGGTTGTCATGTCGCTGTTGTTATTGGTTACCGTTCTGTG
>JASBRL010000085.1 GCA_030149475.1 Marinobacter sp. | reverse complement strand
TACCGCGACAGCACGTCGCTGCGCTGGTCCGAACAGAGCCAGGCAGCTAAGCTGTCGCTTCCTGACACTGGAGACGTTCATGAGCGAATTAATTCTTCACCATTACCCGCAATCACCGTTTGCCGAGAAAGCCCGCATGATGCTTGGTTTCAAGGGCCTGGCATGGCGTTCGGTCAGCATTCCGGCCATTATGCCAAAACCCGACCTGACGGCCCTGACCGGCGGTTATCGTCGCACTCCGGTACTACAGATTGGTGCTGACATATACTGCGACACGGCAGCCATTGCCCGCCGCCTCGAACAGCAACAGCCCACTCCGGCACTGTTTCCCGCTGGTCTGGAAGCCGTCGTCACCAGTATCGCCCAGTTCGCCGACCAGATCCTGTTCCAGCACGGCGTTGCGATCAACTTTCAACCCCACGGCGTTGCTGAGCGATTCAAGGATGCTTCGGAAGCGGTCATCAAGGCCTTTGTCGCCGACCGCAAGGCGCTGTTCGAGAAGGGCAATGCGAACCGTTTGCAGCCATCACAGGCCTTGTCCCAGTGGCCGACTCTGTTAGGCAGACTGGAGCGTCAACTGGGCCAGCGTGGATCGTTCCTGTTCGGCGAAGAACCCTGCATCGCGGATTTTGCCTACTATCACCCACTGTGGTTTGTTGCCAGCAATGCCGCTGTGGCGAATGCTCTGGACCCCTACCCCCAGGTCCGCTCATGGATGGACGCGGTGGCGGCCTGCGGTCATGGCGAACCGTCAGACATGGATGCCGCAGAGGCCATTGAGATTGCTCGCCAGTCGACACCCACTGGCCTGCCCGACACGGCGTTTTCGGACCCCGCCGGCTTTGAGCCTGGCCAGGCCATAGCGGTCGCTGCCGTCGACTACGGTGGCGACGAGGTCGCCGGTACGCTCATTTTTCAGGACGAGGAAAGCATTGTCATCCGTCGTGAAGACGACCGTGCCGGCACCGTACACGTTCACTTCCCGCGGTTCGGCTTCCGTATGACAGCCCGGACCTGAATCCGGAGCAGAGGTGCCCCAGACTGCCTCAGCGCAGCTGGCTGTCCTTGCTGCCCCGGCGGTTGTAGCCGGTCACCGTGGCCTGCTGTTTATCCGCTTCACGCTGACAGGCCACGCACAGCTCGACGCCCGGCAGAGCCTCCCGGCGCGCCAGGGGAATCACGGCGCCGCACTCGGCACAGTCTTCCTGACCGGGTCCCCGGGGCAGCCGTTGCCTGGCCCGTTCCAGGCTATCCTGTATGGTGCTGTCGATCTGGTCCTGCACAGCGCCGTCTTTTGCCCATCCACCAGCCATCATGCCCTCCTTCAGGATCGTCGGAAACGACCGTCAACGACCCTCTCCGAAAACAGCCTGCTTCTGCGTCAGCATACCCGAGGGACTCCGGTGACCGTCAAGAATGAGCCCGGGTCATCCAGCGGATCAGGGCTGTCGCAGACCCCGTCCTCCCCTATACAATTACCCCGAATGACTCTATCCGAGGTGCCCAATGTTGAATATGGACTTCACCCAGACAGTCGTGATCGACACCAATAAGCTGACCTGGACCGACAGCCCCGCGGCCGGCGTTCTGCGGAAGCCGCTGGCCCGGGAAGAGGCAGAGCGCGGCCACGCCACCAGTGTGGTTCAATATCAGGCAGGCGCCCGTTTCAGTCATCATCAACATCCCCTGGGTGAAGAGATCCTGGTGCTGGAGGGGACCTTTTCAGACGAAACCGGCGACTACCCGGCCGGTTATTACCTTCGCAACCCACCCGGCAGCGGTCATGCGCCGTTCAGCGAGGAGGGCTGCACACTGCTGGTAAAGCTGCACCAGTTTTCCGAACGGGACCTGACCCCGGTCCGTATTGACACCGGCAAGACGCCCTGGCTGCCGGGCATTGGCGGACTTGAAGTCATGCCGCTTCATGAATTCGAACATGAACACGTTGCGCTGGTGAAATGGCCGGCCGGAGAGCACTTTCAGCCCCATCGACACTTTGGCGGTGAAGAAATCCTTGTTCTGCGTGGCGAGTTTCGTGACGAACACGGCCGTTACCCCGCGGGCACCTGGATGCGCAGCCCACACCTGAGCCAGCACCATCCGTTTGTCGATGAAGAAACCGTCATCTGGGTAAAAACCGGCCATTTGCCCCTGCCAGACTGACACCAGCCGTTTTTTTCGCTACACCCTGCGGCCGTATGGGCATGACGGCAAGTAAGGGTCATGACGGCTTAACCCGCTTTACGAAACGTCAGGTTGATCCGGCGGGTACCCAGTTCAGGATGCTCACCCGCCTTGAGGGTCAGCACGCCATGGTAGCGCAGGCGGTCCGGGCCGCCCCAGACAACAATATCGCCGTGATAAAGCTGCAGCTTTGCCGGCCGGTCACTGCGCACCAGCCCTCCGAACAGAAAGGTGATGGGCAGCCCCAGCGACACAGACACAATGGGCGCGGAATAGTCCTGTTCGTTTTTATCCTGATGCAGAGCCATCCGGGCGCCAACCTCATACTGGTTGACCAGGCAGGCATCCGGCTCAAAATCCTCAAAGCCGGCCGCAGCCGCAGCCTTTACCGCCAGCATCCGGAACGAATCAGGCATCGCAGGCCAGGGCAGGCCCGTCTCCGGGTCCTCACGGGTATAACGATAACCAGCCCGGTCCGTGACCCAACCCAATGCCCCGCAATTGAGCATCCAGGCGGACATCCGGTGACCGCCCGGCGTCACCATCTGTCGAAAGTTCACCTGAGCCTGCAACCGTTCAAGATCGACAAGCAGGGCGTCCATTGACGGCAATGCGAACCCGGGCAGCCAGCACGAACCGTCACCGATTCGTTGCCGGGCCGAGTCAGAGGCAAACAGATCGTCGGTCATGATTTCTCCGGCACTCGTCCACCGGGGCCAGGCCGCTCACCGATTTCAACAGCCGATGACAGTAACGGGGGCTCAGTCCGCAATATGGACCAGTTGCTTGCCGAAGTTACGACCCTTGAGCATGCCTTTGAACGCCTCGACCGCGTTGTCCAGTCCTTCCGCCACGGTTTCGCGATACTTGAGCTTACCCGAAGCCACCTGCCCGGCGAGCAGGCGGGTTATTTCCTGATGCTGGTCCTGCCATTCAGTCACCAGGAAAAAGCGGTGCTCGGGCGGCTCGTCCAGCGCCTTGAGCACGTGAAACGGAGTTTCAACCGCCCCCATGTCACTGGCGTTGTACGCCGACACGTAACCACAGATCGGCACCCGCGCGCCCTTGTTCAACAACGGCGCCACCGCACGGGTGACGGCGCCACCGACATTTTCAAAGTACACATCAATACCGTCCGGACAGGCGGCCTTCAGGTCCGCGTCCAGGTTGCCGGCCTTGTAATCGACACAAGCGTCGAAGCCCAGCTCCTCGACCACAAAACGGCATTTCTGTTCGCCGCCGGCGATCCCGACGACCCGGCAACCAAGCTGTTTGGCGGTCTGCCCGGCCACCGTTCCCACCGGACCGGACGCTGCGGATATCACCACGGTTTCACCGGCCTGCGGCTTGCCCACATACATCAGCCCGCAATATCCGGTGCGTCCCGGCATTCCGGCGACACCCAGGTAGGCCTGCAACGGCGCCCCGATGGACGTATCGATCTTGTAGACCATCGGCGCGTCGTCCGGAAACACGTTGTATTCCTGCCAGCCCGAGTAATCGGTGACCAGATCGCCCACCTGGTAACGATCCGAACGGGACTCGATCACCCGCCCGACGCTCTCGCCGACGATGACGTCGCCCAGTCCGATCGGGTCCATGTAGCCTTTGGCGTCGTTCATGCGCGGACGCATATAAGGATCCAGGGACAGCCACAGGGTTTTTACCAGTACGTCACCCTCGCCCAGAGAGCGGACCGGGCTTTCCGTCATCACCAGGTCTCCATCCTGAATTTCACCGTCGGGACGCTGGTTCAATACAATTGCGCGATTCTGATAGCTGGCCACAGGTCTTCCTCTTGCTCGGTGATGTTGACCGGACAGTTTGCGATGACGGCGGGTAACGGTCAAATACCATTCATGCGGTGACTGACGTTCCAAAAGACTGACGTTCCAAAAACTGTGTCGATGGAACTGGCGGATCAGGTCGCAATCCACCGGCGCGAGGTCAATCATTCATGATGATGCGTTCAAGGTCGGCCAGTTCTTCGACATGGCCACAATGAACGGGCTCGTAACCGGGCAACTCGTTGACAGCTGCGGCGAACTCCGGGGTTCGTATCAGCGACAGAAAATTCTGCATCTTGTCATCACCAAGCCGGTCACGGCGACAGATCATCAGGTAGTTTTCAGCCGCCAGCGGAATAAAACCGAGACCAAACTGACGGGCTGCCGCCTCTACCCCAAAACCGGCATCCGCCATCCCCGAGGCCACATACGCAGCGATCGCCGAATGGGTGTATTCCTCCCGGTCGTGGCCCTCCAGCTGTTCTTCAGACAGCGATACCGACTGCAGCAGCATCCGGAATAATGCCCGGGTACCGGAATTTCGCTGCCGGTTGATGAAACGGATGGCCGGATCAGTCAGGTCCGACAACCGGGTGATCCGGTCAGTACTGTCCTGGCGGATCATCAGCCCCTGTTGACGGGTAATAAAGCGGATCACCACGTGTTCATCCGGGCTCAGCATCGGCCGGTAACCGGCAAAAATGCGGCGGCCAAACCGGGGATCTACCGGCAGGTGAAAGCCGGCAATATCACACTCACCCCGGTTGAGCGCCGTCAATGCCTGTTGCGGGTCGCAGTACTGCAGGTTCATTTCCAGCTGTTCATGAAACGTCGCCAGCAATGCCACCGCGTAGCCATGACTGGCGTGCATTCTCAATACCGGGTGAGCCCCCTCAAGCAATTGCTGAAGTTCGACATTCAGTTCCGAAGCCATACTCTCGACCTGAGGCCCCAGCCGGGCCTGGGCCTTACGCTCTGCCCATAGCAGCGTGTTGCCGAGCGCAGACAGCCGGGTGCCCTGTCCTTTCTGCATCGTCACCAGGGGCATGCCGAAGGTATCTGCCCAGCGGTTCAGCAGGTTCCATGCATGGCGATAGGAAACCCCTCCGCGCTCCGCAGCCACCGTCAGCTTGCCGGTGTTGTCGATATCCCGCAGCAGACTCAGCATCAGCGGATCAAACAATTTTCCGGTGTCTGTCGTAATCACCCATGAGGGTACGATGTTCAACTTTTTAATATGCATTTTTATTCATATTTGTAAGCACGAATATCAGTGGTACTTTCACTCTTATACTACCATTACAATAAATATATATGAATGGATATGCATATGTCAGATTCAAGCACTGCCAATGCTGACCCGGTCCCGACGACGGGAGCCGATCAGTGGTCACCACAACTGATCAAAGACATCATTGCTTCGCATCAGTCGCGGCCCGGGGCCATGTTGCCCATCCTTCATGGCATACAGGACCAGCTAGGCTACATTCCCGAGGCGTCTGTTCCGATCATCGCCGATGCCCTGCGGCAAACCCGCGCGGAAGTTCACGGAATTATCAGTTTTTACCATCACTTCCGCACCCGGCCCACCGGCACCCATGTTCTGCATGTCTGTCGTGCTGAAGCCTGCCAGGCGATGGGTGGACGCCAGCTTGAGTCCCATATCAAATCCAGCCTGGGGATCGATTATCACCAGACCAGCCGTGACAACGAAGTGACACTCGAGCCGGTTTACTGCCTCGGAAACTGCGCCTGCGCACCGTCGGTGCAGGTTGGCGAGCGTGTTCATGGCCGCATGACAACCGCGAAATTCGATCGCCTGTTGTCTGGACTGACTACATCGACTCTGGAGCTGAAATAATGGGAACCAGGATTTACGTACCCTGCGACACCACAGCCCTGTCTGTGGGGGCCGATGAGGTGGCTGAAGCCATTGAAGCAGAAGCCGTCCGTCGCGGTCTGTCCATTGAGTTGATCCGCAACGGCTCCCGGGGTCTGTTCTGGCTGGAGACACTGGTGGAAGTCGACGCCGGTTCCGGTCGCGTCAGCTATGGCCCGGTGGAACCGGAAGACGTACCAGGTCTGTTTGATGCCGGCCTCGCAGACGGCAGCCAGGACCACTCCCTGGCCCGGGGCGATATTGAAAAACACCCGTATCTGACCCAACAGCAGCGCCTGACATTCTCGCGCATCGGCCTGACCGATCCGGTTTCCATTGAGGACTATCAGGCTCACGACGGTTTCCGCGGCCTCGAGAACGCCCTGAAGCTGTCAGGTCAGGCGATCGTGGATGCGGTCAAGGACTCTGGCCTGCGGGGCCGCGGTGGCGCCGCCTTCCCCACCGGCATCAAGTGGCAGACGGTGCACGATACCGACGGCGACCAGAAATACATCGTCTGCAATGCCGACGAGGGCGACTCCGGCACCTTTGCCGATCGTCTGGTCATGGAGTGCGACCCCTATCTACTGATTGAGGGCATGACGATTGCCGGTCTTGCGGTTGGTGCCACCCAGGGATTTATTTACCTGCGGTCAGAGTACCCGGTTGCCCACCGTATACTGAACACGGCCCTTGCCCGCGCCTACGAGGGCGGCTATCTGGGCTCAGACATTCTGGGTACCGGTAAGCATTTTGATCTGGAAGTTCGACTGGCCGCAGGCGCCTACATCTGTGGCGAAGAAACATCCCTGCTGGACAGCCTGGAAGGCAAGCGGGGCATGGTTCGCGCCAAGCCCCCGCTGCCAGCCATCAAAGGACTTTTCGGCAAACCCACGGTGGTCAATAACGTGCTGTCGCTGGCCGCCGTGCCCTTTATTCTCGACAAGGGCGCCAAGGCCTACGCCGACTACGGCATGGGCAGATCCCGCGGCACCCTGCCGCTGCAACTGGCCGGCAATGTAAAGCAGGGCGGCCTGGTGGAACTGGCGTTTGGCATTACCCTGCGCGACCTGATGGACAAGTTCGGCGGCGGTACCGCCAGTGGGCGTCCATTGCGTGCCGTGCAAGCCGGTGGCCCGCTGGGCACCTATATGCCCGAGACCCAGTGGGACACCCCGATTGACTACGAGCGGTTTGCCGAACTTGGCGCCGTGGTCGGCCACGGCGGCATTGTCATGTTCGATGACACCGTCAACCTGGGTGAACAGGCTCGTTTTGCCATGGAATTCTGCACCGTGGAGTCCTGTGGCAAATGCACACCTTGCCGGATCGGCTCGGTCCGGGGTGTGGAGGTTATCGACAAAATCCGGGCCGGAGACAATCGCGCAGCCAACCTCGAACTGCTGGGCGAGCTTTGTGAAACCATGGTCGATGGTTCTTTATGCGCCATGGGCGGAATGACACCGTTCCCTGTGCAAAGCGTGATGAAGCATTTCCCGGAAGACCTGAACGGTTGAGAGAGCGGAGCGTTGCTATGTTGAATTACTATGATCCGAACAAAGACTACGGTACCCCGGCCCAGTTGTCGGAAAAGCTGATAGGCCTGGAAATCGACGGCGTTGAAATCAGCGTACCGGAGGGCACCTCGGTGTTGCGGGCCGCTGCGCTGGCCGGTATCAACGTCCCCAAGCTTTGCGCCTCCGACAACCTGGAAGCCTTTGGTTCCTGTCGCATGTGTGCGGTGCAGATCGAAGGCCGCCGGGGCTACCCGGCTTCCTGCACCACGCCGGTGGCTGAAGGCATGAGTGTCAAGACCCAGAACCAGAAACTGGGCAAGCTCCGCCGCAACATCATGGAGCTGTACATCTCCGACCACCCTCTGGACTGTCTGACCTGCCCGGCCAACGGCAACTGCGAACTGCAGGATGTGGCGGGCGAAGTGGGTCTGCGGGACGTGCGTTACGGCTTCGACGGCGAGAACCACCTGGACGCGGAGACCGACGACTCCAACCCCTATTTCAGCTTCGACCCCAGCAAATGCATCGTCTGCTCACGGTGTGTACGCGCCTGCGAGGAAGTCCAGGGCACCTTCGCCCTGACCATTGAAGGCCGGGGCTTCGAGTCCAAGGTAGCCGCCAGCCAGAACGACGACTTCATGGACTCCGAGTGTGTTTCCTGTGGTGCCTGCGTGCAGGCCTGCCCGACTTCGACGCTGATGGAAAAGAGCGTGATCGATGTGGGTATGCCGGAGCACAGTGTGGTCACCACCTGCGCCTACTGTGGTGTCGGCTGCTCATTCAAGGCCGAGATGAAAGGCGATCAGCTCGTCCGCATGGTCCCGTACAAGGGCGGCGACGCCAACCACGGCCATTCCTGCGTAAAGGGCCGCTTTGCCTTTGGTTACGCGACCCACAAGGATCGCATCAAGGAACCGATGATCCGCGATTCGATCGATCAGCCCTGGCGTACCGTGTCCTGGGAAGAGGCGATCGGATTCGCCGCCCGCCGCCTGAAGGACATTCAGGGCCAGTACGGACGCGAAAGCATTGGCGGCATCACCTCGTCACGCTGCACCAATGAAGAAACCTACCTGGTACAGAAACTGGTGCGGGCTGCCTTCGGCAACAACAACACCGACACCTGTGCGCGTGTTTGCCACTCGCCGACCGGCTACGGCCTGAAAACCACCATGGGCGAGTCCGCCGGTACTCAGACGTTTGATTCGGTGATGAAAGCGGACACCATTCTGGTCATCGGGGCCAACCCGACCGATGCCCACCCGGTGTTTGCGTCCCAGATGCGCCGCCGGCTGCGTCAGGGCGCCAAACTGATCGTCGCCGACCCGCGTCAGATCGACCTGCTGAAAACGCCTCACCTGGCCGACGCCCAGCATCTTCCGCTGCGGCCCGGCACCAACGTCGCGCTGATCAATTCGCTGGCCCACGTGGTGGTGACAGAGGGGCTGGAAGACAAGACCTTCATCGAAAACCGCTGCGACGCCAAAGCCTACGGTAAGTGGCGCGAGTTCATCAGCGAAGCGCGCAATTCACCGGAACAGCTGGAAGCCATTACCGGCGTGCCGGCAGAGTCCGTCCGTCGCGCTGCCCGCACTTATGCGACCGCGGGCAACGGCGCCATTTACTACGGTCTCGGCGTTACCGAACACAGCCAGGGTTCCACGATGGTTATGGGTATTGCCAACCTGGCCATGGCAACCGGCAACATCGGCCGGGAAGGTGTGGGGGTCAACCCGCTGCGGGGCCAGAACAATGTCCAGGGCTCCTGCGATATGGGCTCGTTCCCTCATGAATTGCCGGGCTATCAGCACGTAGCCGATGACACCGTGCGGGACAACTTTGAGGCGCTCTGGGGCGTCAAGCTGGACAATGAACCCGGGCTACGCATTCCCAATATGTTTGATTCGGCCATCGCCGGGACCTTCAAGGCCCTGTATGTGCAGGGCGAGGACATTGCCCAGTCTGACCCCAACACCCATCATGTGGAGTCAGCGCTGAAGGCCCTGGATTGCCTGATCGTGCAGGATATCTTCCTGAACGAGACCGCGAAATACGCCCACGTGCTGTTACCGGGCGCCACCTTCCTCGAGAAGAACGGCACCTTTACCAACGCCGAACGCCGTATCAACCGTGTCCGCAAGGTCATGGCCCCGATTGCGGGCAAGGAAGACTGGGAAGTAACAGTGGACCTGGCGAACGCCCTGGGCTACCCGATGCACTACAACCACCCGTCCGAAATCATGGACGAAATCGCCAGGCTGACCCCCACCTTCACCGGTGTCAGCTACAGCAAGCTGGACGAACTGGGCAGTATTCAATGGCCGTGCAACGACGAACATCCCGATGGCACACCGACCATGCATACCCTGGACTTCCCCATTGGCAAGGGCAACTTTGCGATCACCGAATACGTCGCCTCCGAGGAGCGCACCAACCGCCGCTTCCCGCTGCTGCTGACTACAGGGCGCATTCTGTCCCAGTACAATGTCGGGGCCCAGACCCGTCGTACCGAGAACAGGCTCTGGCATGAGGAGGACGTCATTGAAGTCCACCCCAGTGACGCCGAATTGCGGGGCATTCGTGAAGGCGACTGGGTTGGCATATCCAGCCGGGCCGGTCAGACCGTCCTGCGCGCCAGGATCAGCGAACGGATGCTCCCGGGCGTGGTATTCACCACCTTCCATCACCCTGGCAGCGGCGCCAATGTCATCACCACGGACAGTTCCGACTGGGCGACAAACTGCCCCGAGTACAAGGTAACCGCAGTTCAGGTCGAGAAGGTGTCCCAGCCGTCGGAATGGCAGCAGGAATTCCGTGCCTTCGACCAGCGTCAGCACGCTCTGCTGGAACAGGCGACCGACGAGACGGCTGCCCTGAAATGAGCGGAGACAGTGGCAATCCGCCCACGGTGGTGGTCACTGGTGTTGACGTCAGAGGCCGGCACGATGCCGACAGCAACGAGGATGTGGTCGCGGGCGAGGTGCCCGTGGCCATGACCTACAACGGCATCTCTCATGCCGTGATGATGGCATCGCCTGCCGACCTGGAGGATTTCGCCCTCGGTTTCAGTATGACCGAGGGCATTCTCCAGCACCCGGACGAACTCTATGACCTCGACCTGCTGAGCCGGACTGACGGCATTGCGATTGAAATGCGCATCAGTTCCGAGCGCTTTGCTGAACTTGGCCGGCAGCGACGCAATATGACCGGAAGAACCGGATGCGGCCTGTGCGGCACTGAATCGCTGGACAAGGCAATTCGCCCGATTCCCCGGCTAAGCCGTCGGAACACCCTCAGTGACGACGCCATTCAACGGGCGCTTGCCGCATTGCGTGAGCACCAACCCCTGCAGGCGCAAACCGGTGCCACCCACGCTGCCGCCTGGTGCGACACCGACGGACGAATCATTGCGGCCCGGGAAGATGTCGGCCGCCATAATGCCCTGGACAAGCTGATCGGGGCACACCTGAAAGCCAGCGGCGACGCGGCGACGGCCTTTAACGACGGCTTTGCGTTGATTTCCAGCCGCGCCAGCTTTGAAATGGTCCAGAAAAGTGCCACCGTCGGGATCAGCTGTCTGGTCGCCGTTTCGGCGCCGACGGCACTGGCCATCAGCGAAGCCCGCAAAGCCGGACAGATGCTGGTGGGTTTTGCCCGCCCGGGACGCCATGTAATCTACACGACCGGCGCCGAGCCGGTGCAGACCCACTCTGAGCAAGAGACCACGGTATGAGCAACCAGCAAGTCGACAGCCTGATCAGGATGATCAATCAGATTGCTGCCAACAACGCACACCATGATACGGAAGAGCAGGCCGCCGAAGCAGTGGCCGGACACCTGAACAAGTTCTGGGCGCCGAGTATGCGCAAGGATCTGGTCAGCTACGCTCAGAAAGGCGGCGCCGACCTGTCGCCCCTGTCCCGGATGGCCGCCGCCAGACTCCGGGTGTAATCCTGCTGGCACCTACCGCCGACCAGAGGTGATAGAACGCCGATACTGGGCTATGGTTTATAGAACACGTATCACAGTCAATAATCACAACAGGAGCGCTACCCATGCGAACACTACGAGGCTACCTTCGGAAAATTTCAACCGTTATGGCGATGATCATGGTGATCACAACCATGTGGTCAGTGCCGGCCATGGCAGGCATGGTTGGAACCGGCGACATGATCGCCAGTCAGCAGACCCAGGTAGACCGACAGGAACTGCTCAGCATGCTTGAACGGCAGGATGTCCAGGACAAGCTCGCCAGCATGGGCGTCAGCAAAACCGACGTTGAAAAGCGGGTCCAGAGCCTGACACCACAGGAGCTCTCCTCGTTCAATCAGCAACTGGCCGAGGCACCTGCGGGTGAAGGCGTAGTCGGTATTATTGTGCTGTTCCTGCTGGTCTTTATCGTGACGGACATGCTGTGCGCAACCAACATTTTCTCCTTCATCCACTGCATACGGTAAGTCACATTTTTTATCAGAGACACCGGGCGATCAGGCCAGGCTGGCTGATCGCCGGCCTGATCACCGTTCTCTCCCTGGCGGGCTGCGCAACAGCGCCACCATGGCCTGCGAATGACGCCGGCACCTCCGCCCAGGGCCTCGGCCAGCGCCGGATCCTGCAAACGGTGCCCTTCTATCCCCAGGAACGCTACCAGTGTGGACCCGCTGCACTGGCGATGATGCTCAACACCCAGGGCTTTCATACCGACCCCGACGCCCTCACCGACCGGGTGTATCTGCCCGGGCGACACGGTACGCTGCAGGTCGAGATGGTCTCTGCCGCACGGGATTACAACCTGGTGGTTTACCCGCTGGCAAAGGATGTAGCGGCGATCATCAGGGAAGTGGCAGCCGGGCACCCGGTGCTGGTGATGCAGAACCTGCGGTTTGACTGGTGGCCCCAGTGGCACTTCGCCGTTGTGATCGGGTTTGATCCACAAAACCGGAGCCTGATCCTCAATACCGATACCCGACAAGCCAACGAACAGCCCCTGACGGTATTCATGAACACCTGGAAACGGGCTGATCAATGGGCTGTCGTCATGCTGCCACCGAATGAGCTGCCGGCTACGGCCAAACCCCTACCCTTTCTCAAGGCCGCCCATGATCTGGAATCAACCGGCCACCTGAAGGCCGCCTACACGGCTTACCAACAGGCTGCAAGTCAGTGGCCGGACCAGCCCGCAGCGCTGTTCGGGCTGGGCAACGTGGCTTATCAGCAGGGACACTGGCGTGCCGCTTCAAGCCACTTCCAGAGCCTGGTAAGCCAGTTCCCGCAGCAGGCGGCCGGCTGGAACAACCTTGCCTACACGCTACTTGAACAGAACTGCAGGGAGGCTGCCAAAGTTGCTGCCGCCTGCGCGACCAGGCTGGATGGAGCCCGGTTTGACGGAGTTCTGGATGAGGCTCCACCGTCCCCGGCGCTGTCATCTGACCAGTGCCCCCGTCTGAGCTGTCCCCGGTAGCCCGGCGGCCGTGGCATTGTGGGTTCCGATCTGACGGGGTGGTATCATCCCGTCACGGCCCCCGTCCCTTGAGCACATTTGCCACCAGTAATACCCCACCGTTCATGGCCGCTTCACAATTGCGCCAGGGTCGCTTCCAGCGTTGGGGCGATGCGGGCGTTAAGCTTGAGAGTGTCCAGGGCATCGGCACGGGTACGTCCGATGTTGAGCGTGGCAATGGGCTTGTGCCACTCCTGGGCATAGCGACAAAAGCGGAATCCCGAATAGACCATCAATGATGAGCCAATCACCAACAGACCATCACTGGCTCGCAGCTGTTCCAGCGCCCCGGCGACCCGGGGGCGGGGCACGTTGTCGCCGAAAAATACCACATCGGGTTTGAGAATACCCTGGCAGCGCGGACAGTCCACGACCTGAAACTGACTGAAGTCCACCTCCAGATCCGCATCGCCATCCGGCGCCGTGGACGCGGTAAACCCTGTATAGTCAGGATTGAGCTCACCGCTGCGTTCGTGCACCTGATGACGGTCACACCGGTAATCACAGCTCATGCAGATTACCTGGTCGGCTCGACCGTGCAGATCCACGACCTGCTCACTGCCCGCCTGTTGGTGCAGGCCATCCACATTCTGGGTGACCAGCGCAACGGTATGCCCGCGACGCTCCAGTGCCGCCAGGTGCCAGTGGGCGGGGTTGGGCCGGGCATTACGCATCACCGGCCAGCCAATCAGGCTCCGCCCCCAGTAGCGCCGACGGATATCCGGACGGGCCATGAACTCCTGGTGCTGTACCGGCTGCCGCCGCTTCCAGGCGCCGTCGTGGTCCCGGTAATCAGGAATGCCGGAATCCGTGCTCACCCCCGCGCCCGTCAACACCAGCAAACGCCGGTGGCTGCGGATAAAACCCGCCAGTTTCTCAGCCGCCTCCTCGTCGGTCTGGGCAACCAGCGGTGCGTCATTTTCGGGCAAGCGGACAGAACGTGGAAGGGTGGTTTCAGACATCATCGACCGTTCCTGTATTGACTTGAGCAAGCGCTGAACATTTCATGACGTTTATTACGGAACACGGTGCGATTCAGGCCAGTCTAAGGGGTACAGTCGAATGACCAGACCGGACACCGATGATAGATTGACGCCAGATAGGCCACGCCCCCCAGCTGCCTCATCTGGCGGGTGATCCAGTTAATCCGTTGCCGCAGGTAGGCGCTGGGATGCGCTGCGTCCAATACCCGTGGATTAGGCAGCACCGCAGCCAGTCGGGCCGCCTGCCAACGGTTCAACTGACTGGCAGGAAGACCGAAAAAAGCCCGGCTGGCCGCCTCCACACCGTAGATACCCGGCCCGAACTCGGCGAAATTCAGATATACCTCGATGATCCTTCGCTTGTTCCAGAGTGCCTCCATCTCCAGGGTCAGACCGGCTTCAAGGACCTTGCGGATAAACTGGCGACCGTTCCAGAGAAAGAGATTTTTGGCCGTCTGCTGGGACAGCGTGCTCGCACCTCTGAGCGAATCACCCTGCCGATAGTCGTCAACCGCCGTGGCAATGGCGTCCAGGTCCAGCCCCCAGTGTTGCAGAAAACGCTGGTCTTCGCTGGCAACGACAGCCAGAGGCAGCCAGCGGGACATCTGGTCCAGATCGACCCATGAATGCCGAACAGGCCGACGATCATGCTCCAACTGATACGCGACCATAAACGCCGAAGTTGGCGGCGGGACAAACCGGAAGATCAGCAGTATCAGCACCGAGATCAGCATCAGCGACCCAAGCCCCCAGAACAGCCACCGGCCGACCCGCCTCATGCCGGAAGATTTTGCCAACAGCGTCCTCCTGTCATTCTGGCCCGCGGCCAACGCCGGCAAGAATTGCTCGAACCGCATCTTCCTGAGATCGCGAGTTGCAATCAATGACCAGGTCCGCATAGCGCCGGTAGAGTGACCGACGCTCCGCAAAGAGATCCTGGAAGCTCTGGCCTTGCTGGCGGGCAATACCGCGCTGACTGAAGTCCCCTACTCTCGCGACCAGCGCATCCAGTCCCACATCCAGCAGAACAATCCAGCCATCCTGCCGGAGATGGTTCATCGCCGCTGCACTATAGACCGCACTGCCACCCGTGGCGATCACATGATGATCCACGTCAATCGTGAGAATCACACGCTCCTCGACCGCCCTGAGTTCCTGATACCCGCACTGATCGATAATCTGTTGCAGCGTATGATGGGTATCGGTCTGTATCAGGATGTCCGTGTCTATAAATGCCAGACCGGCGGCTTTTGCCAGCAGGATGCCCACTGTACTTTTGCCACACCCGGGCATGCCGATCAACACAATGTTGGTTTTCGACCCGCTCACAGAATTCTCCGCATCATTATCACCACCGCCCACGGCGGGTGCCCTTGTTTTAACACCACCAGGCCCCCATGATATAGCAAGAGAGGGCATTCCGGGATCCGGCCGCTGTGGTGCCCTTGTCGACCCCGTTTATCAGTTACGATCAGGACAGGAGTCCGTCGCGCATTATGCCCAGACAAGGTCTGAACAACTCGTTGGCAGCTACCACCCCCCTGACCGGGCGGTTGTCACAGGGCGTCGTTGCGGGGCGCACTCCTCCCGCACCCTTACCAATGGTGCAGATCGCGCTTGCGGTTGTTATTGCGGTGCTGTTCGTCTCTGCCCTGGCGCTGAAACCAGCCACCATGGCGGGTTTTCCGACATTGGGCAACCTCAGCACAGACGCTTGCAGCGATCTGCTCGACGATGGCCCGAAACCTCCA
Organism: Marinobacter sp.; assembly: GCA_030149475.1. Classification (GTDB taxonomy): domain Bacteria; phylum Pseudomonadota; class Gammaproteobacteria; order Pseudomonadales; family Oleiphilaceae; genus Marinobacter. Next base: position 5,761 of record JASBRL010000085.1, on the reverse strand, counting down.
GACATGCCGATCCTGTCGCCGTCAGTCGAGCAGGCGCAACTGATTTTCCCCGGTCCGACCGCAGTCGCCCTGGATCGCCAACCGGTATTTCGACCGCGTCTGGTCAGCTTTCCGGCCCTCCCCCAGGGCCCGCCAGCCCGGACTTGAATCAGGGGTCTGCGCGGTAGCACGACATCCCCGGTGATACCCCACAACGGTTTTTTTGGCAGTTTTGACGGTGGCTGACAGTACTCTGCAGCACTCTGCATCGCCAATCGTTGCCGTAACGTGGCATGGTCTTCGCCGGACACACGCTCTGCCGTGCCAACCCTCCATCGTCCAAATCTCCGGCATCAGCCAGCCAGGGCCAAACGAAAACAGCCAATGGACCCGTTGACGCCAGAGCATCATTTCAGATCAAGTCGAAGGGCCTTTTATGAACTCGAATTTTCACGCATTACCCATTACCGAACAGCTCAGCACCAAACGCATTGTCGATCCGGAGCCCCGGCATCAGGTTAAAATTGACGACCCGGCGATCAGTGTCCTGATCGACTTTCAGGACCGACCACCAACGGTCATATACGGCGATCTGGGGGTCAACGAAGCGAGAAGACTGATGAAGGAGGCCGACGTACCCTTCAACCTGGTCGTTAATCGTGTGGGAGATTTTATCGGGCTGATCACGCTCAAGGATATTCTCGGCAAGAAAGCCCTGGCAAAAGCTCATGCCATGGCCGTTGGCCTGAATGAAATCCAGGTTCGCGACATCATGCAACCCAGCCACCAGTTTTCCGGCATCCACATTCGCCACCTCAGCCATGTGAAAGTAGGCGACGTGGTGGAAACCTTTAATCTGGCGAACGCCGAGTATTTCCTGATCGTACAGAACGATCCCGAGACCCCCGGCGCAACCAGCCTGCGAGGCGTGTTGTCATCAGCCCATGTTTCCCGACTGCTGAACATTTCCCTCGACAGCATCAACCGCGCACGCTCGTTCTCGGACATCGTGCACGCGGTGCATGGTCACTTCGAGTAAGCACTACGCCTGACATCCCTGCCCCTCAGGGCAGGGATGAGGAGCCAGTCACTCCTGATCCAGCGAATATTCGCCCACCCGCGCCAGACTGTTGAGTCGCGCGCGCTTGTGAAACGCATCCTGAGCCGCCTCCCGGTTGTCGCTGTTACCTGACCAGGCTTTCATCGCTGGCTCCTGTAGAGCCCGACCATAGGACATGCTCAATTGCCAGGGCGCCTGGTGGCGATGCAGGTTGAGTGCGTTCAGGTTGGCCGTCGCTTCTTCCGGGGTCTGCCCGCCAGAAAGAAAGTTAATGCTGGGGACGGCGGCCGGTACGGTTCGGCGCAGAACGCGCAGCGTTGCCTCGGCCACGGTTTCCGGTGACGCCTTACCCGCATCCTTTCCCGGAGTGATCATACTGGGTTTGAGGATCATATATTCCAGAGCAACATCATGTTGATGGAGGGCATGAAAAACCGCATGCCAGACCTCTTCGTTCACCTCGGCGGCCCGTTCAATGGAATGACTGCCGTCAATCAGCACTTCCGGCTCGACGATGGGAACGATCCCGTTTTCCTGACACACAGCAGCGTAACGGGCGAGCATTTCGGCATTCGCCTTCAGCCCCAACGCCGTCGGATTGCGATCCGTTATCGGGTACACTTCCCGCCACTTGGCGAAAAGAGCCCCCTTGCCCTTGTAAGCCGTCAGCCGCTCTCCAAGACCGTCCAGGCCGTAGGTGATCATGTCACCGGGCGCACCAGGCAGCGGTCCCTTCCCCTGATCCACCTTGATGCCCGGGATAATACCGCGGGCTTTTGCCAGCTCCGGCAGCAATACGCCGTCGCCATCTTTCTGATCGAGCGTTTCCTCGTAGAAAATCACCCCGCACAGATACTGGCCGATATCCGGCGTAGACAACAGCATTGACCGGTACCAGCGCCGGTTCTCGGCGGTCGATTCGACGCCAACCGCAGCCATGCGTCTGGACATGGTCCCGGTACTTTCGTCCGCAGCAAGAATGCCTCGCCGCGAATCGGTCATCACATCAATGGTGTGCTGAAGTTCGGCACTGATCGCCATACTCAACCCTCCCCAGTAGTCCGTCAGGCGATTTCACCAAGGGCTTCCTCGACGATAGCGAGGCCTTCCTCGAGCACCTTATCCTCAATCGTCACTGGCATCAGGAACCTGATGGAGTTGGCGTACATGCCGCAGCTCAGCAGAATCAGACCTTTCTCCTTCGCCTTTTGAGTCAGGGCGCCGGCCAGGTCGGCCCGGGGCTTGCGGCTGGTCTTGTCGTCCACCAGTTCAAACGCAGCCATCGGTCCCATGTTGCGGACATTGTCCACATGCGGAAATTTTTCCTGCCACTGGCTGAAACGCTGCTTCAGTTTGTCTCCCAGTCGCTGGCTCTGGCCCAGAATATCCTCTTCCTCAAAGACTTCCATTACCGCAAGGGCTGCTGCACAGGCGGTCGGGCTGCCGGTGTAGGTGCCACCCAGGGAATTGGGACCGGAGCTGTCCATGATCCTGTCGGTGCCCACAATGGCCGAGATCGGCATACCATCGGCCATACTCTTGGCCATGGTCATGATGTCCGGCTCGACCCCACTGTGCTCAATGGCGAACATTTTACCGGTGCGGCCAAAGCCACTCTGGACCTCATCCACAATCATCAGAATGCCGTGTTCGTCACAGATCTCGCGGATCGCCTTCAGGAAACTGGCCGGCGCAGCGTAAAAGCCACCTTCACCCAGAACCGGCTCGATCACAATGGCGGCCGTGTCTTTGGGGTTGGCGTCCGTTTTCATGACCATTTTCAGGCCACGGAGCGCCTCGTCTTCGCTGACCCCGTGATACGGGACCGGATAGGGCGCGCGGAAAACGGTGCCCGGCATCGGGCCGAAGTCGGTCTGGTACGGATTGACCTTGCCGTTCATCGCCATGGTCATGAACGTGCGGCCGTGATAACCGCCATCAAAACAGATCACATTGGTGCGGCCGGTCGCGGCCCGGGCTATTTTCAGGGCATTCTCCAGTGCCTCAGCACCAGAGTTGGCGAGCATCACCTTGGCGTGTCCGCGCACCGGCACGACGTGGCTGAGTTTTTCGGCCACTTTCACGTAGCCTTCATAGGGCATCACCGTCTGGCAGGTATGCATCAGCTTGTCGAGCTGCGCTTTGACCGCCGCCACAACTTTCGGATGACGGTGCCCCAGGTTCAGCACCCCAATACCGCCGGCGAAGTCAATCATCCGCTTACCATCAGCATCCCAGAGTTCGGCGTTGGTGGCATGATCGGCGAACTGTTCGTTCGGGCTGGCTGCACCAGCGGCGACATAACGCTCTTTAAGGGCCTGCAGCTCTTTGTTGCTCATGCTCGTATCTCCATTAGTCATGTCTGATCAAAACAGGCGTTCAGTATGGCGCTTTAACGACGCAATTTCCAAGGCCGGGCTGGTGGATATCCACCGCAGGAAAGCGCAGGAAATGGTAATGACCAGGAATAGTCCATTGTCCGGGGCATCCTCAGCGCCTGAACCGGGTTTCGAGCACAACCGCCGAATTGGTGCGCTCCACCCCTTCCAGATTACCGATGTCATCGAGCACAGCGCTCAACGCCTCCAGTGACTGGGCCTGGACAACCGCCAACAGGTCGTACTCGCCACTGACGGAATACAACTGGGCCACGGCAGCAATCTGCTCAAGTGCCTGATTGGTCCGGGCAGTCAGTTTCTGGTGCACCTTGATAGACACATGAGCCTCCACCTGATTGGCCGCATACTCGCCGCCCAACTCCAGCGAATAGCGGCGAATGACGCCACTGCTCTCCAGGCGGGCGATCCGGTTCTGCACGGTAGAACGGGAGAGGCCCAGGGTTCGGGCCAACGCCGACACGCTGGCCCGGGCGTTCTGGCGCAGCAAGGACAGCAGCGCCTGATCCTGGGCACTTATCATAGGATCTTTCCAGTCATATTAACCATCCAGTTGAGCATTTTGACTTCAAATAAGACTAATCCGTTAATTTTGGCACTGCAATTCGACTCCGTGACGATTCACAATAGCCATTGCCCCCGGGCTGACGCCAGACCACCATCGGAGAGCAGAGCCATGATCGTTCGCCCTATCGCCCAGACAGACCTGGACGCTCTGCAACAGATTGCCATCGAATCGGGACCCGGCATTACGTCGCTGGTCAATGACCGGGACCTGCTGGCGGCAAAAATCGACCGCTCGGTCACCAGCTTCCAACGCGCCGCCTCCACACCGGGGGACGACAGTTATCTGTTTGTACTGGAAGACCCACAGACCGGCACCATCATGGGCACCACAGGCATTGAAGCCACGGTAGGGGTGACCCGGCCGTTGTACCACTATCATCGCAGTCAGATGGTGCACCATTCGCCCGAACTGGGTCTGTTCAGGCGCGTCGACGTGCTCAACCTGTGCAATCACTACACCGGCTGTTCAGAAATCTGCACGCTTTTTCTGCGCCCCCGGTATCGTCAGAAATACGCCGGCAAGCTGTTATCACGGGTGCGTTTTCTGTTCATGGCACAGCATCCGGAACGTTTCGCATCCACGGTGATTGCTGAAATGCGCGGGGTATCCAGCGAGCAGGGGGAATCACCGTTCTGGAACTGGCTCAGGGAACACTTTATTGACCTGGATTTCGCCACCGTGACGGGTCTGGTCGGGGCCGGCAATAATGCGTTTATCGCCGAACTGATGCCCAGGCACCCGCTGTACTGCCACTTGTTGAGCGACGGGGCCCGATCGGTGATTGGCCATGTGCACCCGCAGACCGAACCGGCCCTGGGGCTGTTGCGGGCAGAGGGGTTCCGGCATCAGGGTTACGTTGACCCGTTCGACGCCGGTCCGACGGTAGAGGCGGACTTACACTCGATCCGCACCGTGGCGGAGTCGGTCAGTTGCCGCGTGGAAGTCGTGGAAACAGCGCCCGGCGGGCACCGATATCAGTCACCGGCCACACCCGTATTACTGGCCAACACCGGCACCCGGACGTTCCGGGCAACCGTCACCGACAGCACGATCTACCGACCTGATGACAACTGTCTGCGGGTACCCGTCAGCCTGGCGATCGCCCTCGGCTTGCGTTCCGGGGGTACCGCGCGGTTTACTGAGCTGACCTCCGCCGCGGCGTACACTGGCGCCGGGCACCGAACCGCCGACAACCTTCCAGACCCATGGGCCGAGGAGCCACAGCATGCATACCGATAGCGCAACCCTGTTCCAGCAACTCTGGCGTAACTACCTGGCGGTCACGCCTTCGGCCACCGATATTCATCGCATTCTGCTCGGCACTCAGGGCGGCGAAGTCGTGAACGATCATATTGCCCTGCGCACCTTTAATCTGGACCCGGTCAGTCTCGATAAACTGGCGGCACATTTCCTGTCACTGGGCTACACCGAAGGTGGCGAATACCACTTTGAGGCGAAAAAACTCTACGCCCGTCACTATGAGCACCCGGACCCCACCGCGCCCAGGGTCTTTATTTCCGAACTGCTGGTTGAGCAATGCTCACCGGCCCTGCAGGCGATCGTCAGGGACCTGGTTGCGACCGTCGCCCCGGACAGTGTCAGCGACGACGGATTTCTGTACTCCGGAGCCCACTGGCAGGTGGACTACGCCACCTACAGGCAACTGCTTGATGAAAGTGAATACGCCGCCTGGATGGCCGCCTGGGGATACCGGGCCAATCACTTTACGGTCAGCGTGAATCAGCTGGACAACTTCAC